>NZ_JBXWSK010000012.1:0-66433 GCF_059613385.1 Ruegeria sp. BHSA162 | reverse complement strand
CGCGGTGATCTCGACCAAACTGTTCTCGGACAGCTTTCCGGAGTGGTTCGGTGATCTGGGTCTGTCGGCCTACACCCTGTTCCAGATCATGACGCTGGAAAGCTGGTCGATGGGCATCGTCCGCCCGGTGATGGAGGTGTATCCCTACGCCTGGCTGTTCTTCGTGCCCTTCATCATGGTCACGACCTTCGCGGTCGTGAACCTGCTGGTCGGTCTGATCGTGAATTCGATGCAGGATGCCCACCACGCCGAGGATGAAGTCAAGACGGATGCCTATCGGGACGAGGTGCTGGACCGGTTGGAGTCGATCGAACGCCGCCTGACCGAGCACATGAACAGCAAAAAGTGATTTCCGTTTCTGCCGGATTTTGGCATTATGCGAAAAAACGAGCAGGCAGTGAAATCATGGATCGTCGAGCATTTGGATTGGGTGCACTGGCAACACTGAGCCTTTCGGCTTGTGGAAGTGCGGGCCCCCGGTTTCTGACCTACAACGGACCCGAGGTGACATCCATCGTGGTGAACAAGGGCGCGCGCAAGATGTACCTGCTGCATCACGAGCAGATCTTGCGTGAGTATGATGTCGAGCTTGGGTTCGCTCCAAGCGGCACAAAGGTCAAGCGCGGAGACGGTCGCACACCCGAGGGCACCTACCTGATCGATCGCCGCAACCCTCGCAGCCGATATCACCTGTCGCTGGGGATTTCCTATCCCAACAGCCAGGATATCGCCAAGGCAAAGGCGATGGGCTTCGACCCGGGTGGAGACATTTTCATTCACGGCCAACCGAACCTGCGCAAGGAATTCAAGCGCGCGAAGAAGACACCGGATTGGACCGCTGGCTGCATCGCCGTCAAGAACGAAGAGATCGAAGAGATCTATGCGATGGTGAACGAAGGTACGTTGATCACCGTGCGTCCCTGATAGGCCGCCATTTCCCGAATCCGAACTGCAGATAGTCGCGCTGATAGGTTTCCTCGGCCAGCGCTTCGAGCCTGTCGTCGTAGATCTGATCCAACGAATAGGGCTGGTCCGGCGCGGGCACGCCGGGCTTCGGCGGGGCATTGTGCCCCAGGCCGCGGGCCAGATCCGGTAGCGCGGTGGCCATCTCTTCCTCGCGCAGTATGAGGTCGGGCAGGGCAAAGTCCGCAATCCCCTCCAGCATGCGGGCCTGCGTGCACCACAGCCCGTCGACCCGGATCGGGGTCTGGCCAGAGAGATTCAGCTGCAGAAACTCAAGAAACGCCGAAAACGCCTGATAGTGCTGTTCGAGCGAATAGTTTCCATCGCGCACCTGGCCCGGGATCGGCAACTTGAACCCGTTGCGCAGCCGGTTTCGGATTCCGGCATATGCGCCGGGCCCGGTGCCCAGGATCCGTTCGCAAAACACCGAATGCGCCCGCGCCAACGGGTGTCGCAGGACCGTGAATTTCCGGTGACCCGGATGCGCCTTCATCCAGCGGCGCACCTGTTTCTGGTTTCGGTCGGTGATTAGCTCGCCGCCATCAAGTTCGGACATCCATTGAACCACGATCTGTTCCGGTCCACCACGGATCGGCAGATACATCAACGGCGTTTCCGCGGCCGCGATATGACGCGAAACGGCCGGGCCCCGTCGTGGTTCAAAGTTCGGCGTTCGGTGCAGGTTGAACCGGTCCAGCGCCGCAAGGGCCGCATCCATGGCTTCGGGATTGGTCACCTTGGATAAGGCCGGTTCCGGGTTCTGAGGTTTGAGATCCGGAGCCAGTTGATCCAGACGCGCCTCAACCCCCAGCCATGCCGCCAGTCCGTTCAGAACATCCAGTTGGGTCAGATCCTCGTAACCGATGTAAAATGCGGTCTGGCCCGTTTTTTGCAGCTGATTGACTAAACTCAGCTGAAACGCCTGCTGCTCATCCACGTAGTCCCGAAACTCGTCCCCATCAAACGCAACCTTGGTGGCGCGCCTGCGTTTCACGTTGGTCAGCATCCACTGCTGGGTCTCCCGCGCAATCTTGAGCGAGATGTAGCTGTCCAACGGGTTGCGGTTGAGAATGATCTTTGCGCAGCGCGGATCGTTCAGCGCCATCGCCAGGGCCCGCGGGTCGTGCGAGTGAAAAAACCGGAACCCCTGCAGACCCTCCGGCGCGGAACGCATTGCTTCGATCAGGCGGTCCGGCGCAGCATCCCTGTCTTCCAGTGAAAGTCCCAGCACTTCGGTTGCTTTCGGGTATCCGATGAAGTGCGGATTGAACGCCTCGCCATGACACTGCACGCCGTCCAACGCATTCAGGTTTGCCTCCAGTAGGTTCGACCCGGTGCGCATTTCGGCAAGAATGATGAAATAGTCAAAGTCGGTCGGCATGCGGGGTCATTGCACCAGGTAGGGCTTGCGATACGGGCGGGTCTGATTGCCGAATACATCGTCGGCAGGAAAGTCGCCCATCAGGTGAGGGTGCATTCCCTGGTTCTTGAGGTTTTGCAGGAACTTTCCAAACCCGGCCAGATCAACCATCGTCGGCGCCTCGATCAGATGGCTGGGCTGCGTCGCGCCCATCCCTTCAAGAACGGTTTGCAGGTGTTCCATCGGGGATTCAACGAACTCGGCCATTGACCAAACATGCACGCGCGCTTTGGTCCACACGGAATCCAGCACCTCAAGCTGTTCGGTCTCAATCTTTTGCAGGCGGGCCGCTTCGGCGCGGATGTCGGCGAAATTCATGTTCGACCGAAACAGGGGAACAGCCCAGGCACCGGTGACCACGCAGACCTGTGCGTTCTTGTCTCTCGCCAGAAACCAATTGATCTTCTGGGTGTCAGCGGGGCCGAATTGAAAACACTGGCGTTCGCCCCGGGTGTTCCAGATCAGGTTCGACAGAAACGCCGTCGGATTGTAGTCGCGCAAAATGGCGTTGTCGCTGAGGGACCCGTTCAGGATAGTCTCTCCTTCGGCGAATTCGGCGCGCTTGGGGTTGAAAAGATGCCCATGGACGCGGGCGCCTGACGCATTGCCCAGCCAGCTTTCAAAGCCCTCAAACAACTCGGAAAAACCCTGAAACACGGAGTAAGGAAACGCGGTCAGGCCGTTTTCGCTGCCATGGCGGGGAAAACGGCTTTGCATGTACAGGCCGTCGCGGCCGCGGGTACGACGCTCGACCGCTTTGGAAAATACGCGGTCAATCTTGCCGGGATTGGGCTCGGCGGGTTTTCCGGCGAGGGACTGATCGTTCAGAAACGCCTGATACAGCCGGTCGGCGCGCGGCCAGATCTTGCGGGCGACGAAACAATCGGATCGGCGCAGCAACTGCAGGTGATCGTCATAGAAGATGTGCGGGCGGCCCTGATAGTCGAATTTCGACAGGGTCAGCGATCGGCTTTCGATCTGGGTGGAATAGAGCCGCGCCAGCGTCTGGAAATAGCTTTCGTCGGGGATCCATACATGCCGGAAATATCGATCATAGACACCTCGCTTGGGGTCCTGCAGGATCGCGGTCAGGGTCTGCCGCGTCAAGCACCACCACTGGCTGCCCATATGCGGGATCAGCCCGTTGGGGATTGTCCGCCGATATCCGACCGCGCGCTGAAGCTTGACGAAGCGGTCAAACAGCTTGCGGTGTTTGCGCCACGAGAAGGGAAACCGCAGGGTAAAACGTTCGAGGTCCAGCCCGCCCACGGTCCAGCTGACATCGGCGGTGGTGGCGCTTTCAATGAAATCCACGCGGGGCCGGTCGCTCAGGTAATCGATCAGGTCCTGAACCGGGCGCAATGGCAGGCAAGAGCCGGATGACAGAAAGACATGGCGTGTGTCGGGAAAGCGCTCCAGCATCAGCGTCGCGGCCGATTGCGAAGCGGCAACGATGCCCCAGCCGCCCCACTCGCAGACCTGGCGGTCGCAGAACAGGATCAGCGGATCATCCCCGCAGGCTGCGACAAAGTCTTTGAACACGGCCGGGTCGACCTTGCGGTCGACGTGGATGACCACCGGACAACCTGCCGCGGTCCAGTGCCGGGCAACCTGCTCAGCCCGGTCCAGCGCAGTGTGGACCAGCATCACGATGCCCAGGGTCCCGCTCATGCCCAGTTCCCTTTGGACATCAGACCCAGAATCTCAAGTTGGCGCCAATTGATGTATTTCTCGGACCATTTGCACCAGAAAACCGGTTTGCTCTCCAACTGGTCGACATAGGCCCTGTATTCGCCGGACGCGCGGTAGTGTTCACCGCGCTGCAGTTCTTCGCGGGCTTTGTCACCCAGCGTGTTGATCAGCTTGGCATGCAGCAATGCGCCGCTGGTTTTCTCGCCGCCCCACTCGTCGTAGACTTGGTTCAGGCCGCGCGGCAGCAGGGCATGGGTCGAGCTGACATAGACATAGCGCCGATCCCATTTGACCAGAGGGATCTTGTTCAGCGCGGGCGCTTTCGCGGGCTTGTCCTGAAAGAAAACCCTTGCCCGTGGCCCACCCTGGATCCACAGGTTTCCATAGGCCGGGTTCTTGGTGATCATGTAGTTGCCCGAGTCGAACCATGCGGCAATCTCGAACGGGTCCTGCCCCTCGTGATAGGTGGCGTCCTGTATCGGCCCCTCGGGATACATGTCCAGCAGCATCGTCCCGAAACTGCGCACCCCGGTGCCGTCCAGCCAGTCGGTCAGCGCGTCGATGGGACGTGTGTCGCAGAACGGATAGATCAGGAACTCGTCCGGATCTACGGTCAGGACCCAGTGTCCATGGACGTATTTCCGCAGCAAGTAGTTGGACCAGTCGATCCCGAATGTCGAGCGGCGATAGCTGGCATTCGTATACCAGACCGATACATCGGGCTGCGCCTTGAGATAGTCCAGCGTTCCATCCGTGCTGTCATTGTCGACGAACAGGAAATGCCGGACGCCCAGCTTGCGGTAATAGTCCAGAAAATAGGGCAGGCGGATCTTTTCGTTGCGCACGACGCTCATCAGCAGAACATCACCGGACCGGATCTGCCGGGTGTTGTTGCGGACGGTGCGCAGGTCGCGTCTTCGGCGGATGCAGCGCACAAGACGGCGCTTGCGCCGCAGTCTCATCCGGTAAGAATCCAAAAGGCTCACGCGCTGCCCAACCTTCTTGTAATACGCGAGCATGCCCGGGGTCCGCATTTGGTCAGACGGGAGCCGGACACTAACGTTTTATGACATTTTCGCACCTTGCGAAGCAATGTATTTAAAAGCCGTTAGCCAAGCATGGGTTTTTGAGGCACAGGATTCCCCGTTCACGTCCACCCGCCCGCTGACAGCAGTCCAAGGCTCTGCAGATGCGCCCAGCCTGAATACCGTTCTGATAGTGGAGTCCAAAGGTCGGGCCCGGCAATGATGCCATCATAGTATGGCCCGAATTGGTCGGGATCATGAAAATGCTGGCGCCTTTGTTTTTCGATGCGCGACTTCTCGACGACTTGCGGCAGGAATTTCGTGTGCAACAGGACGCCCGAGGGGGTTTGCCCGGAAGGCCCGCCATAGGCAAAATTCAGGTGTCGGGGCAGGGCCGAGTGACAGGAGTTCACGAAGGCATAGCGACGGTCCCACTTCACCAACGGAATCTTGTTCAGGGTCGGAGACCGGTCCGGGCAATCGGCAAAGAAGGCGCGTTCGCGAACGCCGCCTTGCACCCACAGGTTTCCCAGCGGCTCTTGCCGGCGGGCCCTGTAAGGGCCGGAATCGAACCAGTTCAAAGTTTCGGTCGGGTCGGTCTCGGGATCATAGGGCACCGCGCCCAACGGGCCTTTCGGGTATAGATCAAGCATCAGCGCGCCAAAGGCCGGCTGTCCGATTTGGTCCAGCCATCCCGTCAGATCGCGCAGGTCGCGGCTGTCGTGATGGGCATAGATCAGCAGTTCGTCCGCATCCACCATCAGCGTCCAATGACCATGGCCATGCCGCATCTGCAACCAAGTCAGCCAGTCCAGCCCGAACCGAGCCTCGCGATAGCTGGCCTGCGTTTGCCACAGCGACACGTCCGGCTGGTTCAGCAGATAGGTGGTCGAACCGTCATCGCTGCCGTTGTCGACCATCAGGAAATGATCGACCCCCAGCCGGCGATAGTGGCGCAAGAACCAGGGCAGGCGCTCGATCTCGTTGCGCAGGGTGGTGAAGGCCAGAATGTCGGTGGGCGCGATCAGCCGGGTCTTGTCCGAAACCGGCGTCAACGCGTGGCGGCTGCGGAAGGACCGCCACAACAGGCGCTTGCGCTTCAGGCGCAGACGGTATCTGCGAACCCAGCCCAGGGCGTTTTCGTCATGGTGGTGCGCGGCGCCCATGGCATGATCACTTTTCGTAATGGCCATTCTGATGCCAGCGCCAGGCATCGGCGATCATCACTTCCAGCCGCGACCGTTTGGGCCGCCAGCCCAGTTCGGCCTCGGCCCGGGTCGAGCCTGACACCAGCTTGGTGCAGTCGCCCGGCCGGCGCGGACCGGTGATGAAGGGCACCTCGCGATTGGTCACGCTGTGCGACTGCGCGATCACCTCTTTCACCGAAAACCCGGTGCCGGTGCCCAGGTTGAACACTCGGCTGCCCTTGCCCTGTTCCAGCCAGCGCAGGCCCAGCACGTGCGCATCCACCAGGTCGCAGACATGGACATAGTCGCGGATGCAGGTGCCGTCGGGCGTGTCGTAATCGGTGCCATAGACGGTCAGAGCGTCGCGCTTCCCGTCGATCGCGTCCAACAACAGCGGAACCAGATGGGTCTCGGGGCGGTGGAACTCGCCCACGTCGCCGTCAGGGTCGGCACCGGCCACGTTGAAATAGCGAAAGATCACGTGGTTCAGCCCGTGCGCCTGTTCGAAATCGCGCAAGATGTCCTCGATCGCGCGTTTGGAGGCGCCATAGGCGTTCAGCGGGTGTTGCGGCGTGGTTTCGTCCAGCACCACGTTGTCGTGGTCGCCATAGGTTGCACAGGTGGACGAGAACACGAAGTCCAGGCAGCCGGCGGCCACAGCCGCCTCAATCAGGTTCAGCGATCCGGTGACGTTGTTGCGCCAGTACCGGCCCGGCTCGCTCATGGCTTCGCCGACCTGGCTGAGCGCGGCGAAATGCATCACCGCCGCCGGTTGGTACTTGGCAAAGACCTGCTCCAGCCGCGCGCGGTCCAGCAGATCGCCCTGTTCGAAGGGGCCGAATTTCACCGCATCCTGCCAGCCGGTGACAAGGTTGTCATAAGTCACGGGCACATAGCCCGCCTGCGCCAGCGCCTTGCAGGCATGAGATCCGATATATCCGGCGCCGCCGGTCACGAGTATGTTTGTCATCCGTGGTCCTGCCGAATGTCTGCCCGTCATGGATTAGCTGCCCGGCCGCCCGCGCGGAACGGGGAATTTGCGCCTATTCCAACCCCATCGCGGCCATCATGCTTTCGATCCTGGCCACGTCCTGCGGATTGTTCAACTCCCAGAACTGACGGCCTTTTGCCTCGACCTCGACACACAGAACCTTGCGCCCGTTTTCCATGAACCGCAGCTGTTCCAGCCCCTCGAGCCGTTCCAGCGGCCCGACCGGCCAGCCCGGATAGGCGGCCAGCGCGTCGGGCCGGTAGGCGTAGACGCCCACATGGTGGAACACCGGCGTCGGATCCGACCCGGCATAGGTTTCGGCGGTGAAGGGGATCACTTCCTTCGAGAAATAGAGCGCGCTGTGATCGGTCGCGAAGACGGCGGTGGTGCCGCCCACCCGGCCATGCCTGCGGTCGTTCAGCAGCCCGTTCAGCGCCTCGCCGTCGCACCGCAGCACCGGCGTGGCCACGCCGGCCTCGGGCGCGGCGCGCAGGCCATTGACCAGATCCTCGATGAACCAATGCGGGGTCAGGGGGGCGTCGCCCTGCAGGTTGACCACGATCTCGTACCCGCCGCCCAACCTGTCATGCGCCTCGGCGCAGCGTTCGGTGCCGTTGGCGCAGCTTTCCGTGGTCATCACCACCTCGGCGCCAAAGCCCTCGGCTGCAGCGCGGATACGGTCGTCATCGGTGGCCACCACCACCCGGTCGACGTCCGAAACCGACATGGCCGCGCGCCACGACCTTTCGATCAGGGTCATGGGCTTTCCCGTTGCGCCGGTCAGCGGCACCAGCGGTTTGCCCGGATAGCGGGTCGAGGCATAGCGGGCGGGGATCGCGATCAGAACCGACATCAGGCCTCCTTGAGTTCGACGCCGGGGGCATAGGCGATGAAGAACGGGTTGGCATAGCCCTCCTTGCCGTAGGTCAGCGGCGTGTGGTCGTCGAAACGCACCACATGGCCCCCGGCACCGGCCAGAACCGCGTGGCCTGCGGCAGTGTCCCACTCCATCGTGCGGCCGACACGCGGGTAGAGGTCGGCCTCGCCCGTGGCCACAAGGCAGAATTTCAGCGAGGAGCCCGCCGACTTGCTGTCTTTGACCTGGTATTTGTTGATGTAGTCATCCGTAGCCTGGTCGCGATGCGATTTCGAAGCCACCACCAAAAGCGCCGAATTGTCAGGATGAGAGACTGAAATCGGGGTCACTTCGCCCGGTTTGTCCTTGTCCAGGGCGCCAGTTTCCTCGGCCGAGCGGCCATCGGCCAGGGTATAGAACATGCGCCCGCGGGCCGGGGCATAGACCACGCCGCGGGTGGGCACGCCGTTTTCGACCAGCGCGATGTTCACGGTGAAATCGCCACGTCGGTTGATGAATTCCTTGGTGCCGTCCAGCGGATCGACGATCAGAAAGGTGTCGCCCTGCTTGCTGTGCGATGCGGCCTGTTCCTCGGTCACCAGCAGGATGTCGGGGAAGGCGGCGCGCAGCCCGGCCGAGATCAGGGCATCGGCAGCTTCGTCGGCTTCGGTCACGGGGCTGGAATCGGATTTGACCTTCACGTCAAAATCATCGGCATCGTAGATCTCCATGATCTTGTCGCCCGCTTCCAGGGCCAGGCGTCTGATCACGGGGATGAGGTCGTCATAGGTCACAAAAATGCTCCGTTTCCATGGTTTGTTGATCCGAAAACCTGACGAACTTATGCTGTGCCGGATACGGAACGGCAAGGAATTCGTGCCACGCTGGCGGAACAAAACCGGGAAAGAGCGTTCGAGTGTTCTATTACAAGCGAAGCAGCAGCCTTGTGGGTGGGGCATTCAACCTTGCGGAACTGGTGTTTCATGCCGTGGTCCGCAACATCCGCTCGCAGCATTCCAACGCCGTAATCGCCATCATGATGAACATCGTCCAGGTCGTTTTGATGGCGACCGTGTTCTATTTCATCATGTCGTTTCTGGGCGGACGGGTGGCCAAGATCCGGGGTGAGTTCATCCTGTACATCCTGTCCGGCATCTTTCTGTTCATGACGCACATCAAGTCCGTCGGTGCGATCGCGGGGCTTGGAGGCACCAACAACCCCATGATGCTGCATTCGCCGATGAACATGATGGTTCTGCTTTTGGCCGCCGCCTTCGGGACCTTGTACACGCAGGTCGTTTCAATCCTGGTGATCCTGTTCGTCTACAGCGTCGCGGTCAATCCGATCGAGATGCAGGACCCGGGCGGCGCGTTCGCGATGCTGATCCTTGCGTGGTACACCGGCTGCGCGGTCGGTCTGGTCTTCATGGCGCTCAAGCCGTGGATGCCGCAGACCTCCACCATTCTCAGCAATGTCTATCGCCGGATGAACATGATCTTCTCGGGCAAGATGTTCGTGGGCAATGCGCTGGGCGGATGGATGCTGGCCATGTTCGCCTGGAACCCGTTGTTTCACGTGATCGATCAGTGCCGCGGTTTCGTGTTTCGCAACTATTTTCCGCGCAACTCCAGCTGGGAATATGCGCTTTGGGTCGGTATCGCCCTGATGATGATCGGGTTGCTGGGAGAGTTCTTTACCCGCAAGCACATCTCGAAAAGCTGGGATGCGCGCCGTTAGGTTGCCACGCGCAGCGTCAGGTTGATCCGGCCCCCTTTGGGCAGCAGGCGCGAAGAGCCGAAGCGGATCCGGTCGATACCGTGATAGGCCAACCGGGCGGGACCGCCCATGACGACCACGTCGCCGGAACTCAGCCAGACGGACTCGGTTTTGCCGCCGCGGGTCGTGTTGCCGATCCGGAACAAGGCGTCATCGCCCAACGAAACCGACAGGACCGGCCACGAGAAATCGGCCTCGTCCTTGTCCTGGTGCATTCCCATCTTTGCGCCTTCGCCGTAGTAGTTGATCAGACAGCAATCGGGATCTCGAGCGGTTCCGGCAAGGTCGCGCCAGATCGACAGGATCGGGTCCGGAATGGCAGGCCACGCCATGCCCTTGGGGTGCGCGTCCTGGTACCGGTATCCGGCCCCGTCCGACACCCAGCCCAACGTTCCGGCCGACGTCATGCGAACCGACATCTTGCGCCCCGAAGTGGTGCTGGGATGAAACAGCGGAGCGGCTTTCAGAATCGGCCGCAGTAGCTCGATGATCTGCCGCTGAGCAGCGCCGTCCAGATGGCCTTTTCGGATGTCGAACCCCCGTAAATTCAGGCGCGTCATGACAGAAACCTCATTCCTTTCGAAATCCTTGCCAAAAAAGGCCCAAGATTCCCGAAAACCTGCATTTCACAACGCTTGCAGGCCTCAGGCCTCGCCCTTATATACGCCGGGACGCGCGATGGTGTAGACCTGTCGCGCCCAGCAGATCGGGGCAGGGATGCCGTAACGGGTTCCGGCCTCGGGACATCGCCTTGAAAAGAAAGGGATCGAAAAATGGGAAAAGTAATCGGGATTGACCTCGGGACCACCAACTCGTGCGTAGCCATCATGGACGGCGCGCAGCCGAAGGTCATCGAAAACGCGGAAGGGGCGCGGACCACGCCCTCGATCGTCGCCTTCACCGAAGACGAGCGACTGGTCGGGCAGCCGGCGAAACGCCAGGCGGTCACCAACCCCGACAACACGATTTTTGGCGTCAAGCGCCTGATCGGGCGTCGTGTGGATGACGCAGAAGTCCAGAAGGACAAGAAAATGGTGCCCTACGCCATCGTCGATGGCGGCAACGGCGACGCTTGGGTCGAGGCCCGCGGGCAGAAATACTCTCCAAGCCAGATCTCGGCCTTCATCCTCGGCAAGATGAAAGAAACCGCTGAAAGCTATCTGGGTGAAGAAGTCACGCAGGCCGTGATCACCGTTCCGGCCTATTTCAACGACGCTCAGCGTCAGGCCACCAAGGACGCAGGCAAGATCGCCGGTCTGGAAGTGCTGCGGATCATCAACGAACCGACTGCCGCCGCGCTGGCCTATGGCCTGGACAAGCAGGACAGCCAGACCATCGCGGTCTATGACCTTGGCGGTGGTACCTTCGACGTGACCATTCTGGAAATCGACGACGGCCTGTTCGAGGTCAAATCGACCAATGGTGACACCTTCCTGGGTGGTGAAGACTTTGACATGCGCATCGTCAACTACCTGGCCGACGAGTTCAAAAAGGAACACGGCGTCGACCTGAGCCAGGACAAGATGGCGCTGCAGCGTCTGAAGGAAGCCGCAGAGAAGGCCAAGATCGAGCTTAGCTCGACCACCCAGACCGAGATCAACCAGCCGTTCATCTCGATGGGCGCGAACGGTCAGCCGCTGCACATGGTCATGAAGCTGACCCGTGCCAAGCTGGAATCGCTGGTCGGCGACCTGATCAAGAAGTCGCTGAAGCCCTGCCAGGCCGCTCTGAAAGACGCCGGCATCTCGGCCAGCGATGTGGATGAGGTTGTTCTGGTCGGTGGTATGACCCGGATGCCGAAAGTCATCGAAGAGGTGACCAAGTTCTTCGGCAAGGAGCCGCACAAAGGTGTGAACCCGGACGAAGTCGTGGCCATGGGTGCTGCGATCCAGGCCGGTGTTCTGCAAGGCGACGTCAAGGACGTGGTTCTGCTGGACGTGACCCCGCTGTCGCTGGGCATCGAAACTCTGGGCGGCGTGTTCACCCGCCTGATCGACCGCAACACCACGATCCCGACCAAGAAGTCCCAGGTCTTCTCGACCGCCGAGGACAACCAGAACGCCGTGACCATCCGGGTGTTCCAGGGTGAGCGTGAAATGGCTGCGGACAACAAGATCCTGGGCCAGTTCAACCTTGAAGACATCCCGCCGGCCCCGCGCGGCATGCCTCAGATCGAGGTGACCTTCGACATCGACGCCAACGGCATTGTTTCGGTTTCGGCCAAGGACAAAGGCACCGGCAAGGAACAGAAGATCACGATCCAGGCCTCGGGCGGACTGTCGGAAGAAGACATCGAAAAGATGGTCAAGGACGCCGAGGAAAACGCCGAAGCCGACCGCAAGCGCAAGGAGCTGGTCGAAGCCAAGAACCAGGCCGAAAGCCTGATCCACGCGACCGAGAAATCGATCGAGGAGCATGGCGACAAGGTCGATCCGTCGACCATCGAGGCCATCGAACTGGCGCTGGCGGCCCTCAAGGACGAGGTCGAGTCGGACAATGCCGACAAGATCAAGGCCGGCATCCAGAACGTGACCGAAGCGGCCATGAAACTGGGCGAGGCGATCTACAAGGCGCAGTCCGAAGAGGCCAGCGACGAACCGGCAGCCGCGGATGCGGGTCCCGGCGATGACGACATCGTCGATGCCGAGTTCGAAGACCTGGACGATGACAAGCGCAACTAACGGGTAACCGGGCCAATTCGGGCCGGTCCGGATGCCGGGCCGGCCCGTTTACGTTGAGGCAGAAGGAAATACCGATGTCAAAACGCGACTATTACGAAGTGCTCGGCGTGTCCAAGGGTGCTTCGGCGGATGAGATCAAGAAAGCTTTTCGCCGGAAGGCGAAAGAGCTGCACCCCGATCGCAACAAAGACAACCCGGATGCCGAGGCCCTTTTCAAAGAGGCCAACGAGGCCTATGACGTTCTGCGCGACGCTGACAAAAAGGCCGCGTATGACCGGTTCGGCCATGCTGCGTTCGAGAATGGCATGGGCGGCGGCCAGCGTGGTGGCGGCTTTGGATCGGGCGATTTCTCCAGCGCGTTTTCCGATGTGTTCGATGACCTGTTCGGCGATTTCATGGGGGGACAGCGTGGCGGCGGCGGTCGCCGGGCTGCTCGCGGTTCGGACCTTCGCTACAACCTGAGGGTTTCGCTGGAAGAGGCCTATTCCGGCCTGCAGAAAACCATCAACGTCCCGACAGCCGTGGCCTGTTCGTCCTGCGAGGGCACCGGCGCCGAGGGCGGAGTTGAACCAACCACCTGCCCGACCTGTTCCGGCATGGGCAAGGTACGCGCACAACAGGGCTTTTTCACTGTCGAGCGCAGCTGCCCGACCTGTGCTGGTCTGGGACAAATCATCAAGAACCCCTGCAAATCCTGCCATGGCTCGGGCCGGGTCGAGAAGGAACGCGCGCTGTCGGTCAACATTCCGGCGGGCGTCGAAACTGGCACCCGTATCCGTTTGGCGGGCGAGGGCGAGGCCGGAATGCGCGGCGGTCCTCCGGGCGATCTCTACATCTTTGTCGAGGTGACTCCGCACAAACTGTTCGAGCGGGACGGCCCGAACCTGTATTGCCGCGTGCCTGTCAGCATGGCGAAGGCGGCGCTGGGCGGCTCGATCGAAGTGCCCACCATCGACGGTGGCCGCGGCCGGGTGCAGATTCCGGCCGGCAGCCAGTCGGGCCGGCAGATGCGCCTGCGCGGCAAGGGTATGCCTGCGCTGCGGGGCGGCGGTATCGGTGACATGTTCATCGAGCTTGCGGTCGAGACTCCGGTCAACCTGACCGCGCGGCAAAAAGAGCTGCTGCAGGAGTTCGACGATCTGGGAGAGGACAACCACCCGGAATCGAAAAGCTTTTTCTCGTCCGTTAAATCCTTCTGGGAAAGGATGCAAAGCTGATCCCAGCGTTCCAGACCCCGAAAGGCCGGCGTATCATCGCCGGCTTTTTTGTTTTCTAAGTCCAGATTGGCCCGAAACTGCGCGGAATTGGCCCTTGATTCTCGGCCTCAGCCTTGAGAATGTCCGCGCCAACCGTTGGGGTGCCCCGGAACCGGGGCTGAGAGGCGCGAGCCAACCCATCGAACCTGATCCGGGCAATACCGGCGGAGGGAACGGTCTAAAACACTCAGACGTTTTCCATGCCCGCGTTGCCCCACATGCAAGAAGGGAGCGACATGGCGCATATCGCTTTGACCATCGCAGGATCCGACAGCGGCGGAGGGGCCGGTATTCAGGCCGATCTCAAAGCGATGTCGGCGCTGGGTGTGTTCGGTGCCAGTGTCATCACCGCGGTCACCGCCCAGAACACGCAGGCGGTCACCGCTGTGCATGGTATCCCGCTGGACGTGATCGCCGCGCAGATCGACGCGGTTCTGTCCGATCTGGACGTGCGCGCGGTCAAGATCGGCATGTTGGCCACGCCCGAGATCATCCAAACCGTCGCCGACGGCCTGTCCGGCTTTGCCGGGCCCATCGTGCTGGACCCGGTGATGATCGCCAAATCGGGCGATGCCCTGCTGGCGCGCGAGGCGGTGCAAACGTTGCGCGAGGTGCTGCTGCCCCGCGCCACCGTCCTGACCCCGAACCTGCCCGAGGCCGCCTGTCTGCTGGACCGGCTGGTCGCCGAAACGCCCGAGGAGATGGTCGCGCAGGGCCATGACCTGTGCACTCTGGGGGCTGGGGCCGTCCTGATGAAAGGCGGACACGGCAAGGGCGATACCTGCCATGATCTGCTGATCGATCAGAACGGCGTCATCGGTGAATTTACCGCGCCCCGTCAGGACACGCGCAACACCCACGGCACCGGATGCACCCTGTCCTCGGCCGTCGCGGCCGGTCTGGCCAAGGGGCTGCCTCTGGTCGATGCGGTGGCGCAGGCGCATGACTACCTGCAAGGCGCGATCACCCGCGCGGACGAGCTGCAGGTCGGCTCGGGCCACGGGCCGGTGCATCATTTCCACCGGGTATGGCCGGCGTGACGGTCTGGTCGGTCATAGGTGCCGGCGTCGCCGGCTTGGCCGTGGCCTCGGAACTGGTGGCGCGGGGCGCGCAGGTACAGGTGTTCGATCCGGGCGGGCCGCCCGGTGCGCATGGGTGTTCCTGGTGGGCCGGCGGCATGCTGGCGCCGTGGTGCGAATATGAAAATGCCGAGGAACCGGTGCTGAGGCTGGGGCAGCAGGCGATCGACTGGTGGGCGGCCCGCACCCCGGTCGCGCGGCAGGGAACGCTGGTCGTGGCCAACACGCGCGACCTGCCCGACCTGCGCCGCTTTGCCCGCCGGACCGAGGGATTCACGCAGGTCGATCAAGCGAAAATCGCCAAATTAGAGCCTGATCTGCACGGGTTTTCCCAAGGCCTGTTCTTCGCCGACGAGGCCCATCTGGACCCTCGCCGGGCATTGCAGGACCTCTATCGCGGCCTGCAGGACAAAGGGGTCGAATTCCACCGCAAGCTGGCCCCGTCGCGGCTGGACAACGCCATCGACTGCCGTGGCCTGCACGCGCGCGACATCCTGCATGATTTGCGCGGTGTGAAGGGGGAAATGCTGGTGATCCGCTGCCCCGACGTGACGCTGACCCGGCCCGTGCGCCTGTTGCATCCCCGGATGCCGCTCTATGTCGTACCGCGGGGCGAGGGCATCTATATGCTGGGCGCAACGATGATCGAAACCGAGGACAGCAGCCGCATCACCGCGCGCTCGATGCTGGAGCTGCTCAGTGCGGCCTATGCGCTGAACCCGGCCTTTGGCGAGGCCGAAGTGCTGGAGATCGGCGTCGATCTGCGCCCGGCCTTTCCCGACAACCTGCCGCGGATCCGCCGGCTGGGGCGGACGATCTATGCCAACGGGTTGTATCGCCACGGCTACCTGCTGGCCCCGGCGCTGGCCCGGGGCGTGGCCGATCTGGCGCTGAACAACACACATTCGGAGATGGTCGATGAAGATCGTGCTTAACGGCGAGCCGCGCGAGGTGCGCGCCGAAACCCTTGGCGAATTGCTGGCCGAATGCGGCTTTTCCGGCCGCGTCGCCACCGCGGTGAACGAGGAATTCGTGCCCTCAAGCCTGCGCATCGCGCATAAACTGGCCGAGGGCGACCGGGTTGAGGTCGTCGCACCGATGCAGGGGGGATGAAGATGAAGACGTTTTACGGCACCGAACTGCCCAACCCGCTGATGTTGGGCACCGCGCAATATCCCAGCCCGGCGATCCTGGAACAGGCGTTCCGGGCCAGCGTCGCGGGTGTCGCCACTGTCTCGCTGCGGCGCGAAGGCGCGGGCGGAGCGGGTCAGGCCTTCTGGTCGATGATCCGCGATCTGGGCGTGCTGATCCTGCCCAACACCGCCGGCTGCCACACGGTCAAAGAAGCCGTCACCACCGCCCACATGGCGCGCGAGGTGTTCGACACGCCGTGGATCAAGCTGGAACTGATCGGCCACACCGACAGCCTGCAGCCCGACGTGTTCCAACTGGTCGAGGCCGCGCGCATTCTGACCGACGAAGGGTTTCAGGTGTTCCCCTACACCACCGAAGACCTGATCGTGGCCGAACGCCTGCTGGCCGCCGGGTGCCAGGTGCTGATGCCCTGGGGCGCGCCGATCGGGTCGGGGCGGGGCCTGAACAACGAATACGCCCTGCGCGCGATGCGGGCCGAGTTTCCCGACGTGCCGCTGGTGGTGGATGCGGGCATCGGTCTGCCCAGCCACGCCGCCCACGCGATGGAGCTGGGCTATGACGCGGTTCTGCTGAACACCGCCGTCGCCCGCGCGGGCGATCCGGTGGCGATGGCGCAGGCCATGGCGCTGGCGGTGCAGGCCGGGCAACTGGCGCATCAGGCCGACCCGATCGAGCCGCGCGACATGGCCGAACCCTCGACCCCGGTGATCGGAAAGGCCTTTTTGTCATGACGCTAGACCGCTTCTATCCGATCTTCGATCATACCGATTGGCTGCGGCGGATGCTGCCGATGGGCGTGAAGCTGGTGCAGCTGCGCATCAAGGACCAGCCCGACACGGTGGTGCGCATGGAAATCGCCGCCGCGCAGGCCCTGTGCCGCGACCACGGTGCGGTGCTGGTGGTGAACGACTATTGGCAGGCCGCCATCGACGCGGGATGTGACTGGATTCATCTGGGGCAGGAGGATTTGGACGACGCCGACCTGCCCGCCATCCGCAAGGCTGGGCTGAAGCTGGGCGTGTCCACCCACGACGATGACGAGCTTGAACGCGTGCTGGCGATGGACCCGAACTATGTGGCGCTGGGGCCGGTCTACCCGACCATCCTGAAAAAGATGAAATGGCACCAACAGGGCCTGCCGCGCGTGACCGAGTGGAAACGGCGCGTGGGCGACATCCCTCTGGTCGGCATTGGTGGCATGAGCGTCGAGCGCGCACCGGGAGTGTTTCAGGCCGGCGCCGACATCGTCTCGGCCGTCACCGACATTACCCTTAACCCCAACCCCGAAGCGCGGGTGCGGCAGTGGATCGAGGTCACGCGATGAGCCGCTACGCCCGCCAGATGATCCTGCCCGAGGTCGGGGCCGAAGGGCAGAACCGCCTTGCCCGCGCGCGGGTTCTGGTGGTGGGCGCCGGGGGGCTGGCCGCGCCCGCACTGCCGCTGCTGGCCGGGGCCGGGGTGGGGCATCTGACCATCGTCGATCCCGATACGGTGGATCTGTCGAATCTGCACCGCCAGACGCTGTTCACCGAATCCGATTGCGGCCGCCCCAAGGCCGAAGCCGCCGCCGAACGCTGCCGGGCGCTGAACAGTGAGATCACCGTAGCGGCCAATAAACAGGCTCTAACACCGGCGAATGCCGCTGATCTGGTGGCCGAGGCCGACCTGGTTCTGGATTGCGCTGACAGTTACGCGGCCAGCTATACGCTGTCGGATACCTGCCTGGCGCAGGGCAAACCGCTGATCAGCGCCTCGGTCCTGGGCCTGTCGGGGTATGTCGGCGGGTTCTGCGGCGGCGGACCGTCCCTGCGCGCGGTGTTCCCCGACGCCCCCGACAGCGGGGCCAGTTGCGCCACCGCAGGCGTTCTGGGCCCGGTCGTGGCGATGATCGGCGCGATGCAGGCGCAGATGGCGCTGGGCGTGATCCTGGGCCTCGATCCCTCGCCCCTGGGCCAGATGGTGCAGGTGGATGGCCGTACCTGCTCCAGCAGCGGATTCCGCTTTGACACCGCGCCGGAGCCCGACAGCCATTTCCACTTTGTCGCGCCCGCGCAGCTGACCCCGGACGACCTGATCGTCGATCTGCGTAGCGTCGATGAAGCCCCTCAGCCGATCCACCCCAACGTCCGCCGCCTGACGGTCGACGCGCTGAAAACAGACCCTAACAAAGACAAAACGCTGGCTCTCTGCTGTGCCACCGGGCTACGCGCCTGGCGCGCGGCCGAGGAACTCCGCCCCCATTGGCCCGGCCGGATCGTTCTGGTCGCCGCCGCAACGTCGTGAAGCAAAAGGAAACGCAAACCATGAAGAAGCTGATCACCGCCATTGCCCTGCTGGCCGCCGCGCCCGCCTGGGCGCAGGACAAGATGACCGTCCTGCTGGACTGGTTCGTGAACCCCGACCACGGGCCGATCATCGTGGCGCAGGAAAAAGGCTATTTCGCCGAACAGGGGCTTGAGGTCGAAATCGTCCCGCCCGCCGACCCGTCGGCCCCACCGCGCCTCGTGGCCGCCGGTCAGGCCGATCTGGCCGTGTCCTACCAGCCGCAGCTGCATCTCCAGATCCACGAAGGCCTGCCGCTGAAGCGGGTCGGCACGCTGGTCGCCACGCCGCTGAACTGCCTGCTGGTGCTCGAGGACGGCCCGATCAAATCGCTGGCCGACCTCAAGGGCAAGAAGATCGGCTTTTCGGTCGCCGGTGTCGAAGAGGCGATCCTGACCGCGATGCTGAATGCGCATGGCGTGTCGCTGGACGATATCGAGATGATCAACGTCAACTTCTCGCTTTCACCGTCGCTGATGACGGGCCAGGTGGATGCCGTGATCGGCGCCTTCCGCAATTTCGAGCTGAACCAGATGGATATCGAAGGCGTTCCGGGCCGCTGCTTCTACATCGAGGAAGAAGGCGTGCCGCCCTATGACGAGCTGATCTATGTGGCCAACCCCGAAACGATGGACAAGGACATGATTGTCCGTTTCCTGGCCGCAACCGAGAAGGCCACGCAGTTCATCGTGAACAATCCGGAAAAAAGCTGGGAGATCTTCGCCGCCACCTCGCCCGAGCTGCAGGACGAGCTGAACGCCCGCGCCTGGGTCGATACCCTGCCGCGGTTCGCGCTGCGCCCGGCGGGCTTTGATGCCGGCCGCTATGCCCGGTTCGAGGCCTTTCTGAAAGACTCCGGCATGATCGACAGCATCAACCCGGTCAGCGACATCACCATCGACGTGACCGCGCAATGAGCGACTATGGCAAAGCCTTCGCGCTTATGCGCGATGCGGCGCAGGGGCCGTGGCGGGACTATACCCGCCACGCCTTTGTCGAGGGGCTGAAGGACGGCACCCTGCCGCGTGCGGCGTTTCTGCATTACCTGCGGCAGGATTACGTGTTCCTGATCCATTTCTCCCGCGCCTGGGCGCTGGCGGTGGTGAAATCGGAAACTCATGCCGAAATGCTGGCCGCGTCGCGCACTGTGAATGGGCTGATCAGCGAAGAGATGAAGTTGCATATCGGCATTTGCGAGGCCGAGGGCATCAGCCAGGACGAGCTGTTCGCCACGCCCGAACGCCCCGAGAACCTGGCCTATACCCGCTATGTGCTCGAGGCGGGCTACAGCGGTGATCTGTTGGATCTGCTGGCGGCGCTGGCGCCCTGCGTGATGGGATACGGGGAAATCGGCACACGGCTGGCGTCCGAGGCCACCTCGGACACCTATCGCGATTGGATCGACGCCTATTCCAGCAGTGAATATCAGGAAGCCTGTCAGGCTGTGGGTGAACTGCTGGATTCGGCTCTAACAAGACGACTTGGGGCGGATTTCCGTACCACACCGCGTTGGGATCGCCTGTGCCAGACCTTCCGCACCGCGACCGAGCTCGAGGTGAATTTCTGGCAGATGGGTCTGATCCCATGACCCCGCCCCCCGATCTGACCATCAGCGGACAGGCCAGCATCGACGGCGCGCCTCTGTTCGCGCCGCTGACCCTGTCGCTGAAGGCCGGGCAGTGGACCTGTCTGCTGGGCGGATCGGGGGTCGGCAAGACCACGGTTCTGCGCCTGATCGCCGGGTTGGCGACGGGGGCAGAGTTCACCGGCGAGATCCGCGCCAGCGACGGGCTGCCGGTGGCCGAGCGTGTGGCCTACATGGCGCAGGATGATCTGCTGCTGCCCTGGACCACGGTCGCGCAGAACGTGGCGCTGGGCGCGCGCCTGCGCGGCGAACGGGTCGATCAGGACCGCCGCACCCGGTTGATCGAACGGATGCGGCTGCAGGATCACATGGCCAAGAAGCCCTCGGAACTGTCGGGCGGGCAGCGTCAGCGGGTGGCATTGGCCCGGACCCTGATGGAAGACAAGCCGATCATCCTGCTGGACGAGCCGTTCTCGGCGCTGGATGCGCGCACCCGTGCAGACATGCAGGACCTGGCCGCCGAAGCGTTGCAGGGTCGCACCGTGCTGCTGGTCACCCACGATCCGGCCGAGGCCGCGCGTCTTGGTCAGTCGATCATGGTGATGACGCGCCACGGCCTGACCCCATGCCAACCGCCCCATGCACCGGCCCCGCGGAAGGTGGACGATCTCGAGACGCTGGAAACGCAGGGGGCGCTGCTGAAACTGCTGCGCGAGGAGGTGGCATGAAGACGCTCTCGGCCCTTGCCGCGACGTTGTTTGCGCTGGCCATTTGGCAGGCGATCGTCACCCTGACCGGCCTGCCGAAGTTTATCCTGCCCGGCCCGGCATTGGTGGCCGAGACCTGGTGGCAGAACCGCTGGCTGATCGCCGAACACACCTGGATCACTGCAATCGAGGTGCTGATCGGTTTGGCCTGCGGCACCGTGCTGGGCGTCGTCACCGCGCTGCAGCTGGCCAATTCCCGCGCCGCGCGGGTGCTGGTGCAGCCGATGCTGGTGTTCACCCAGGCGCTGCCGGTCTTTGCGTTGGCACCGTTGCTGACCCTGTGGCTGGGCTATGGGCTGTGGTCCAAGGTCGCGATGGCGGTGCTGATCATCTATTTCCCCATCACCTCGTCGTTTTTCGACGGGCTGATGCGCACGCCGTCCGGCTATCTGGACTTGGCCCGCACCATGCAGGCCAGCCCGCGCAGCGTGTTGTGGCATATCCGCATCCCGGCGGCGCTACCCTCGCTGGCTTCGGGGATGCGGCTGGCGGCGGTCTATGCCCCGATCGGGGCGGTGATCGGCGAATGGGTCGGCTCGTCGCAGGGGCTGGGATACCTGATGCTGCTGGCCAATGGTCGCGCCAAGACCGACCTGATGTTCGCTGCGATGCTGACGCTGGGGGTGTTCTCGATCCTGCTGCATCTGGCCGTGCGCCGCGCCACGGCCCGCATGGCCGGTGAGGCGCGTTAACCATTCGGAAACCGATTCTGGGGCAATCATGGGCGCATGACCAAGGACGCTTTTGCCGAAGCCCCATCGCTGTTCGAAACTGACGAAGCGCCGGTGACGCCGCTGCCCACGGGTCGGCTGCCCTCGTATATCAAGGACCACCGCAAGCGCCTGCGTGAACGGTTCATGTCGGGCGGCGCCGGGGCGATGCCGGATTACGAGTTGCTGGAACTGGTCCTGTTCCGCTCGATCCCCCGGCAGGACGTGAAACCGCTGGCGCGGCTGCTGCTGGATACATTCGGCGATTTCAACCGGGTGCTGACCGCCCCTGTGGAACGCCTGCGTCAGATCAAGGGCGTGGGCGATACGGTCATCACCGACCTCAAGATCCTCGAGGCCTGCGCCCATCGCATGGCCCGCGCCCGGGTGATGCAGCGGCATGTGATTTCCAGCTGGGACGCGTTGCTGGATTATTGCCACACCACCATGGCGCATCGCGAGATCGAGCAGTTCCGCGTGTTCTTCCTGGACCGCAAGAACGTGCTCATCGCGGATGAGGAGCAGGCCAAGGGCACCGTCGATCACGTACCCGTCTACCCGCGCGAGGTCGCCAAACGCGCGCTGGAACTGAACGCCTCGGCGCTGATCCTGGTGCACAATCATCCGTCGGGTGATCCAACCCCGTCGCAGTCGGATATCGACATGACCAACCGCATCAACGATGCCTGCGCCGCACTGGGGCTGACCTTGCACGACCACCTGATCATCGGCAAATCGACCGAGCTGAGCTTCCGCTCGGAAGGTTATCTCTGACCGCTAGCGCACCCAGACTTCGACACGACGGTTGGCCTTGCGGCCCCATTCCGTGTCGTCGCAGGCCATGGGCATGGCTTCACCGAAACCTTCGACGGCGATCTCGACGGTTTCGGGGACGGCGGTTTCGATCGCGGCAAGGATCGCGTTCCGCACTGTCTGTGCGCGCCGCAAGGCGATGCGGGCATTGGTTTCCGCAGCACCGTCTCCGTCACTGAAACCGACGAAGACCAGTTTGCGCCCGTCATACTGGCCCGATTCAAGCGCCTGCGCCATTTGCAGGATGTTCGATCGCGACTGCGCGTCTGGCCGCGACGATCCCGGCTCGAACCGGAAAGACACCGACAGGCGCGACAGCGGGCGCAAAGTTTCGATCATCCGTTGCAGTTCTTCCAGACCCACCTCGGACCCACCCGAGGTGATGGCGTTGGCCAACTGGTCGCCCTGAAGCCCAAGACGTACCAGTTCGTGGGACTGGTCGACGAAACCGGCTTGCCGGATGACCATCTGTGCCTCGGGGCTTTGGACATACGCCAGAAACTGGCGGGCGATCTTCGGGAGGCGCCGCTGTGGAAGATACAGGAACATCGGCAGGGTCAGCGGATAGTCCTCGGTCTTGATGGCGGCGCGCGTGGCGCGCAATGCGTGACCGCATCCGCCGGCCAGCGGCAGACTGCGCACGTTTTGCGGGTCAGCGTGGCTGACGATACCGAGTGCGAACGGATCGCGCGCAACCGCTGCTGCCAGTTCCGCGCTGCGGGTGTGGCGGATCACGTCCTCATGCGCCTGCACACCGGCTGGCTGCATCACCTGGTCTTGCACGGCCTGACCAACACCGGTTGTCACATCCGGCAGATGAACGGCGATGGGGGCATCCGGGCCACCGAGCTGTGCCCAGTTGGCGACCTCGCCATTTATGACCCGCGCCAGGTCCGAAACCGAGATCTGCTGGATCGGATTGTCCAATGAGACCACCGGCACCAGCGCGCCAAGAGCCACCACCCGCGACCGGCGCGGTCGGGACAGGTCGCCCAGACCGTTTTCCTGCGCCGCCGCGGCCTCCTGCGGGCGGATTTCGCGCATCGCCAAAGCGATGTCTGCCTGATCGGCGGTCAGATCGGCAAAACCGCGGTCGGTGTCCGAAACGCGCAGGAAAAACCGCGCCAAAGGGGCGGTTCGATCCGGCTGACTCAGGGCAAAGACAAGCTGCGCAGGGTCCGTGCCTTCGCTTAGCACATTCAGGTTTTCTCGTTGCGCAAAGCCTTCGATCAACGCCGGAAGTAGGGATTCGGCCATCACCGATGCGCCAGAGAAGTGCACTTCGGCCACAAAGTCGATCAGGTTGGGGCAAGCCGGACCGTCGCAGGTGACGCCGGATCCATCCACCGTCAGTTCGCCGAACTGGGTGTCCACACGGTAGAATTCACCATCAAACCCCAACAGGTTCCCGGTGATCTCGACCTTGCCGTCATGCGAGGTCAGTGTGATGTCCTGAGCGAGGGCGCCTGAAGCGCCAGCCATCAACGACAACACCGTCATCGTCGCGTGAAGATACTTCATAAAGACCTGTAGACCTGCCTGCCGTTACTTTGCGGCGATTGTCAGGTCTTGGAACAGATTATTCAACACCAGAAAGTCCTGTCCGCTGTCGCAGGCCGGCAGGGAGATCGACAACTCTCGCGACCGCAGCCCTTGATCGTCCAGCAACTCGAGCGCTTGCAGATCCAGGTCCTGCCCACAATTCCGGGGAGTCACTTCGGCCTCGACGCTCAGGGCGACGGTGCCATTTGCGTCGGCTGCGTTGCGGGGGACCGAATAGATCTCGACATTGCGCTCGCCGGCCATGCCGAAGTGGACAACCTGCCCGGTGCCGGAGTTGCTGGCGTTCGACCAGACATGCCCGGCCTCGCCATAGGATGCACCGAACTCCAACGCGTGCAGTTGCAATTCGGTGTCCCCCATCCATTGCAGCGCAACCCGGTCATAGTCTGAAAAATCAGGAATGTGAGTGGTGGCGACAGTGCCGCGCCGGTTTTTGAACGAGATCAGGAAAATGGCATATTCCGACAGGGCGGGAATGGACAGGTCCAGACGGCCGTCCTTGTCGGTTCGGGCGCTGAACGTCATGCCGCTGTGGTGCAGCTCGACGGTTTCATCGGGGTTGCAGGGGGCCTTCAGGGTCAAACGTGCTGTCGCGTTGGGGGCCGCCATTGCGCGGGCCCGGAGATCGCAGTTGACCTGCGCCTGAGGAACGGCAGGCTCAGCACGAGGCGCAACCTTGGCCGAGGGTTCGGGGGCCGTGGACGCATTCGGCGTCGCCGAAGTCAGAACGATACCTTCCAACCCGGCAATCACGGTGCCTTCTCCAGACGGCTGGATCATCGCCTGACGTGTTTCCTGCACGTCCGGCTGCGAGGCCGGTCCGTTCTGCATCAAGTAGCCGATGGCCAAGGCGCATGCGACCGTGCCACCTGTGGTCACGTAGTTCCGTATTACAAACAAGACACCCTCCCCAGTTGAAGGAGCGAGTCGGAGACTGCTTAACAATCGCGGCCAATATGTGGCCGCGACGCGGACTCATTATGTCGGGAATCTGACCGGATCAGGCAAGCCGACCATGGCAGTGCTTGAATTTCTTGCCGGATCCGCAGGGGCAGGGATCGTTGCGCGACGGATTACCCCAGGTTGACGGGTCGTCCTCGACAAAGCCGGGCCGCGCATCGCCCGAGGCCTGCGCCTCGGCCACCGCTTCGGCCTGTTCAGCGGCTTTCTTGATCTGTGCCTGCTGCGCCTGCATCTGTGCCAGCATCTCGCGCTGCTCTTCTTCGGTCAGCGGGCGGACGCGGGCCAGTTGCTGGGTAACCGTTTCACGCAGGCTGTCGAGCATGTTCTCGAACAGCTGGAAGCTTTCGGTCTTGTATTCGTTCAGCGGATCGCGCTGGGCGTAGCCGCGGAAGCCCACGACCGAGCGCAGATGTTCCAGGGTCAGCAAGTGCTCGCGCCACTTGCTGTCGATGGTCTGCAGCAGTACCTGCTTTTCGATGTTGCGCATGTTCTCGGGGCCGAAGGCGGCGGCCTTCTGGGCCATCATCTCGTCGGTCGCCTTGATCAGGCGCTCGCGAACCACGTCGTCATCGACCCCATCCTCGGCCGCCCACTCCTGAACCGGAACATCGATGTTCAGCTTTTCCTTGAGGGCCGCGTGCAGCCCGTCGGTGTCCCACTGGTCGGCGTAGGTTTTGGGCGGCATGTACTGGTCGATCAGATCGTCGATGACCTGTTCGCGCATGTCCGAAACGATTTCGGACAGATCGTCGGTCGACATGATTTCGCGTCGCTGGTTGAAGATCACCTTGCGCTGATCGTTCATCACGTCGTCGAACTTGAGAACGTTCTTCCGCATGTCGAAGTTGCGGCCTTCGACCTTGGCCTGCGCGCGTTCAAGCGATTTGTTCACCCAAGGGTGGACGATCGCTTCGCCTTCTTTCATGCCCAGGGTGGTCAGAACCTTGTCCAGCCGTTCCGAGCCGAAAATGCGCATCAGGTCGTCTTCCAGGCTGAGGAAGAACACGGTGCGGCCCGGGTCGCCCTGACGGCCCGAGCGGCCGCGCAGCTGGTTGTCGATGCGGCGGCTTTCGTGGCGTTCCGAGGCGAGAACGAACAGACCGCCGGCCTCCAGTACCTTTTGCTTTTCTTCCGCGTGGCGCGCCTCTTCCCGGGCGCGCAGTTCGGCCGGGTCGGCGTCGGGGTTTTCGGCCAGCGCCTGCATGACGCTCATTTCCACGTTGCCGCCCAGTTGGATGTCGGTGCCGCGGCCGGCCATGTTGGTGGCGATGGTTACAGCGCCCAGACGTCCGGCCTCGGCCACGATCTGGGCCTCCTGCTCGTGCTGGCGGGCGTTCAGGACATTGTGCTTGATGCCTTCCTGGGTCAGCATCTCGCTGAGCATCTCGGACTTCTCGATCGAGGTCGTGCCCACCAGAACCGGCTGGCCCTTGGCGTTGGCCTTCTTGATCTCTTCGATCATGGCCGCGTATTTCTCGGCCGCGGTGCGATAGACCTGATCATCCTCGTCGACACGGGCGATCGGCTTGTTGGTCGGCACTTCGACCACGCCCAGGCCGTAGATCTCGGCGAATTCCTCGGCCTCGGTCAGGGCGGTACCGGTCATGCCGGCCAGCTTGTCATAGAGGCGGAAATAGTTCTGGAAAGTCACGCTGGCCAAAGTCACGTTTTCGGGCTGGATCGGCGCGCCTTCCTTGGCTTCGATCGCCTGATGCAGGCCTTCGGACAGACGGCGGCCCGGCATCATCCGGCCCGTGAACTCGTCAATCAAAACCACGTTGCCGTCGCGTACGATGTAGTCCTTGTCCCGCTGGAACAGTTTGTGCGCGCGCAGGCCCTGGTTGACGTGGTGCACCACCGTGGTGCTTTCAGGGTCGTACAGCGACTGGCCCTCGGGCAGCAGGCCACTGGCGTGCAGCTGCTCTTCGAGGAACTCGTTGCCTTCATCGGTGAAGGTCACGCTGCGCGACTTCTCGTCGATCGTATAGTGATCGTCCTGCAAGGACGGGATCAGACCGTCGATGGCCGTGTACAGATCGGACCGGTCCTGAGATGGACCCGAGATGATCAGAGGGGTCCGTGCCTCGTCGATCAGAATCGAGTCGACCTCGTCCACGATCGCGAAATTGTGGTGCTTCTGGTAGACCTCGTTCAGATCCGCTTTCATGTTGTCGCGCAGATAGTCGAAGCCCAGCTCGTTGTTGGTGGCGTAGGTGATGTCACAGGCATAGGCCGCTTTTTTCTCGGCATCGGGCTGGCCCGACCAGATCACGCCGGTGGTCATACCCAACGCGCCGAACACGTTGCTCATCCATTCGGCGTCACGCTTTGCCAGATATTCGTTGACCGTGACGACATGCACGCCCTTTCCGGTCAGTGCGTTCAGATAGGCGGGGAAAGTGGCGACCAGGGTCTTGCCTTCGCCGGTCTTCATCTCGGCGATGTTGCCCTGATGCAGGAAGATGCCGCCCATGAGCTGCACGTCAAAGGCCCGCAGACCCAGCGCGCGCTTGGCGCCTTCGCGCACGTTGGCGAATGCCTCGGGCAGCAGGTCGTCCAGGCTCTCACCCTCGTTGGCCCGCTTGCGCAGCTCTTCGGTCTTGGCTTTCAGATCGTCATCCGAGAGTTTTTCGAACTCCGGCTCCAGCGCGTTGATCTTTTCGACCAGCGGGCGGGTTGCCTTGATCTTGCGGTCGTTCGGTGTTCCGAACACCTTTTTGGCAAGCGTACCGAGTCCCAGCATGTTCACTCCAGCGGATCTTTTCTTGTCTTGGTTGCGACAGGCTTGCCCACCTTGCGCGCAACCCATAGATAGCTGGGAGGAAAAGATGGTCCTGTCAAAGGCTGCAAGCGATGTAAGCGGCAGGTTCCAGAGTGTCAACGCCACGCCCTGTCGCGGCCAGAATATAGGATGAATTCATGCCCAAAGGTCTCACTTTTCTGCCATCGCTGGCTCTTGCGGCCATGATGGCCCTGCCTGTCGCCGCTGAAACCGAACCCTCTGCCGATACGGTTGTGGCGCGCGTCAACGGCGACGAGATAACTTTGGGTCACGTGATTGCCACTGCGGCTGGACTGCCGCCGCAATATCAGCAGTTGGAAGACGAGGTCCTGTACCAGTTCATCGTCGAGCAGCTGATCCAGCAACAATTGCTCAGCCAGGAGCAGGACGAGCTGACCCGCCTGAACGCGCTGATGCTGACCAACGAAGAGCGCTCGCTGAAGGCGGTGCAGACGGTGAACCAGATCACCGATGCCCAGGTGACCGACGATGCGATCCAGGCCGCCTACGACGCGCAGTTCGCCGAGTTCCAGGGCGAGGATGAGTTCAACGCCAGCCACATCCTGGTCGCGACCGAGGAAGAAGCCAAAGAGATCAAGGCGCAACTGGATGACGGCGCCGATTTTGCCGAGCTGGCCAAAGAGAAATCCACCGGCCCGTCCGGTCCCAATGGCGGCGCGCTGGGCTGGTTCGGCAAGGGCCAGATGGTTCCCGAATTCGAAGAGGCCGTGATCGGGCTGGAAAAAGGTCAGGTCTCGGACCCGGTGCAGACCCAGTTCGGTTGGCATGTCGTGGTCCTGAACGACAAACGCAAATCCGAAGCGCCCGAGTTTGCGGCGGTGCGGGATGAACTGGCCCAGTCCGTTCGTCAGGAGGCCATTCAGGCCAAGATCGACGAGCTGACCCAGGCGGGCAGCGTCGAGCGCCCCGAGGTCGAGGGCCTGACCCCGGATGTGGTCCGCAAGCTGGACCTGGTTCAGGAGTAACCCGGCGTGGCCAAGATCACCAAGGTGTCTCCGCTGGCCCCCGCGGCCTTTCCTGATCTGCCGGTCATCGACGGTGTGCGGTTCGCCGCCGTCGCCGCCGGGGTGCGGTATCAGGGCCGCACCGACGTGATGCTGGCGGTGCTCGATCCGGGCACCGCGGTGGCCGGTGTGTTCACCCGTTCGGCCACACGTGCGGCGCCAGTGCTGGATTGCCAGGACAAGATCGGCGGGCCCAGCGACGGGCCGGCGGCGATCCTGGTGAACTCGGGCAATGCCAATGCCTTTACCGGACAGTACGGGCGGGCCTCGGTCGAGCAGATTACCGCTGCCGTGTCGCAGGTCACCGGCGTGGCGCAGAACCGCGTGTTCACCTCGTCCACCGGGGTGATCGGCGAGCCGCTGCCGCATGACCGGATCGTGGCCCAGCTGGACGAACTGACCGCCGGCCTGCGCGCCGACGCGTTGGAAGAGGCCGCGCGGGCGATCATGACCACCGACACCTTCCCCAAAGGCGCTAGCGCGCAGGTGGAGATTGACGGCAAAACAGTCTCTATTGCAGGGATTGCCAAAGGGTCGGGTATGATCGCACCCGACATGGCGACGATGCTGGTCTATATCTTCACCGATGCGAGGATCGACCAATCGGCGCTGCAACGGATGCTGGCCGAGCAGACCGACCGGACCTTCAACTGCATCACAGTGGACAGCGACACCTCGACCTCGGACAGCCTGTTGCTGTGCGCGACGGGCGAGTCGGGCGTGGAGGCCACCGGCAATGCCGATTTCGCGCGAGCGCTGGAATCGGTGATGCTGGATCTGGCGCATCAGGTGGTGAAGGACGGCGAAGGCGCCACCAAATTCGTCGAGATCCGCGTGACTGGCGCCGCCTCGGACGCGGATGCCAAAGTGCACGGCATGGCCATCGCCAATTCACCGCTGGTCAAGACCGCCATCGCGGGCGAGGACCCGAACTGGGGCCGTGTCGTCATGGCGATCGGCAAGTCCGGCGCGGCAGCTGACCGGGACACGCTCAGCATTTCCTTCGGCGATATCCTCGTGGCCGAAAAGGGCTGGGTCAGCCCGACCTACCGCGAGGAAAACGCCGCCGCCTACATGAAAGGCCAGGAACTGGTGATCGCCGTCGATCTGGGGCTGGGCGAGGGCAAGGCCACCGTCTGGACCTGCGATCTGACCCACGGGTACATCGAGATCAACGCGGATTACCGGTCGTGAAATCTGAGCAATTCCAGCAAAAGTGGAGCCCGGTTTTGCGTCCGGGATTGCGACCATGAAAACGGTTCTCGTCTCTGCCGTCGCCTTGATCGACGTGGATGGGCGGGTGCTGCTGGCGCAGCGCCCGGAGGGCAAGGCCATGGCTGGCTTGTGGGAATTTCCCGGCGGCAAGATCGAGCCGGGCGAAACCCCCGAGGCTGCCCTGATCCGCGAATTGCACGAGGAACTTGGCATCGACACCTGGGCCTCGTGCCTTGCACCGCTGACCTTTGCCAGCCACAGCTATGACGATTTCCATCTACTGATGCCGCTGTTTGCCTGCCGCAAGTGGCAGGGCATTCCGCAGTCGAAAGAGGGTCAGGCGCTGAAATGGGTGCGGGCGAACGAGCTGCGCAACTATCCGATGCCGGCGGCGGATGTTCCATTGATCCCGATTTTGCGGGATTGGTTGTAGGGCGCAAAGCCAGGGACGTTCGAGTTGATAGGTCTGGATGTCTTGTATGCGGACAAAGCGGCCATTGCGTCCTGAGAACCCAATGACCGCTGTCTACAGGATCGACAGTTCGCAGACTTGTGTCGCGCTCACCAAGTCAAGCGATCAATCTTGATCCGCCATAATAGCTTGGAACAAGCTTGGGTCAGTTACACCTTCGGAGCCAATAATCATCACGCGACTCTCGCAGTCTAGTTTCATCTTATCTCGTAAAGAGGGATTTGTTGCGCCACAGATCAAACCAATCAAGCCCGCCACAGCACTCTCGCCGACTTCAATTCGGCAGTCCCCACTTTGCCCATTTGCGAGCATTCGTACAGCCGGTGCGACCAGAGTTTCGGGTATTGTTATGAAGCCATAAACGGAATTTTCCAGAATTTTCCAGGCGATCTGAGAAGGTTCACCGCATGACAGCCCTGCCATCAGTGTCTCTTCTTCGATTTTTACAGATGTCGGCGCCCCTGCCTTGGCACTTGCAAACAGGCATGGTGCCAGCTCGGGCTCAACGACGATGCTGCGTGGCGCAGCATTGCCCCATTCTTGATGAAAGGTTGCAATCACGGCCGCTGCAAGACCGCCTACGCCCCCTTGAAGGAACAAATGCGTCGGTGGTTCCGATAGCTTTCGCACAATCTCTCGTGCCATCACTCCATATCCTGCCATAACGTCTAGGGGCGCCAGACAATACCCTGGCCATGACGTATCGGACACAATTGTCCAGCCGAACTCCTCTGCATCAATACGAGTTTGCGCGACCGTCGCGTCATAGTCCCCGTTGATCCGAATGACTTTCGCCCCCAATTTTTGCATCGCATCAGAACGAAATGGACTTACTTCTGCATGGATGTAGATTCGACATTTCGCCCCAAACCTTTGTGCACCCCAGGCGACAGATCGCCCGTGATTGCCATCGGTCGCAGATATGATGGTCATTTCAGATATCTGAGACGCAAAGTGCCCATTCCGGATCTCTTCGACAGCGATCTTGCGCCCTTCAGCATCCGACAATTCGCGCTGAATGCTGCGCAGCACTGCATAGGCTCCGCCCAAGGCCTTGAAGCTACCAAGTCCGAAACGTGGGCCTTCATGTTTGTAACAGACAGCCTTGAGGCCCAAAATGCCAGCAAGTCCGGTAAGGTCAAAAATAGGTGTAGGTTTGTATCCCTCCCAGGCCGTGATTTCGTCCTCGGCCTCGTCAAAGCTGGTTCGAGAAAGAATTTCAATGACTTCAGACCCAAACCTTGGCTGAGCGGTTACGAAGTCGGTTTTTGCGGTTTCATATTGCTTGAGCATCGGAAGTCCTTTCTGTGCTTGACCGCAAAAATACTTCACAATTTTCGGGAAAAAGGCTCTATTGACTAGCCACTGGCGATAAAAATTTGCATATTCAAGCTATGGCACGAGAGTATTCATCATCAGGACTAGACGCCTTTGATCTGGCGATTCTCAAACTTTTGCAGCAAGATTGCACGCAGCCACAGCGCCAGATCGGCGAGGCTGTAAATCTTTCGACCGCTTCTGTGCAACGGCGGATCAAACGGATGGAGAGCAAAGGTATCATCTCTGCTCAAGTCGCCCAGATCGACCCAAAGGCCGTCGGACTGCCACTAACCATAGTCGTGGAGGTTGAATTACAGGCAGAAACTGCAGGCCGAATTGATGAAGTAAAGCGTAGCTTCCAAGAAGCGCCCGAAATCCAACAGTGTTACTATGTCACAGGAGAAGTGGATTTCATTTTGATCGTGATAGTTGGAGACATGTCTGAGTATGAAGACCTGACTCAGCGTCTTTTCTTTCCGAATGAAAACATCCGGAAGTTTCAAACTTTTGTTGCTATGGATCGCACCAAATCTGGCATGCGCGTAAATATTTGAATTCGCTCTACCGAAACATCAGATGCGGACATTTGTGCAATCTGCAGCATTTGTTGCATTGGGCTCAAAGCTACCATTTACCACGCTCTGCAAATAGACTGTTATGATATTCTCTTTAGCGTTTCGGCGTAGAAGCAGAATGCAAACCCACGCCGCTCTTTTTTGAAGCGTGCTGTTTCGCAGTTTGTACAAGACGTACAAATCGGAACATCACCCCGGCATCCCTGTTACAATTCGTAAGATTCCGGAAAACATCACGAAAAAGTTGACGCTGATCGTCCTCCTTGTCCTTAATCGGGGCAGCGACGCGCGGGTCTGACCCGGCGACGTCGTTCCGGCCCAAACCGGGGCCGGATGGGGAGGAGAGATAGAATTGGCTCAGACGCAGTCGGGCGCCGAAGGGATGCACTCCCTTCCGGCGCTGCTACACCGCAATGCGACGCAGTTCGGGGATGCCCCGGCCTACCGCGAAAAGGAATTCGGGATCTGGCAGTGCTGGACCTGGGCGGAAACGGCCGCCGAGATCCGTGCGCAGGCACTGGGATTCCTGGAGCTTGGCGTTGAAAAGGGCGACCATATCGCCGTGATCGGGCGCAACCGTCCGGCGCATTACTGGTCGATGGTCGCGGCCCAGATGGTGGGCGCGGTGCCGGTGCCGCTGTATCAGGACTCGGTCGCAGAAGAGATGGCCTATGTGCTGGAACACTGCGGCGCGAAATACGTGGTCTGCGGCGACCAGGAGCAGGTCGACAAGGTCATCGAGATCCAGCAGGACCTCCACCAGGTCAAGCACATCCTGTACACCGACAAGCGCGGCATGCGGAAATACGACCACAGCCAGATGAACGCGCTGAGCGACATCATGGCCGAGGGGCGCGCCGGGCATCACCGGTTCGATGCCGAACTGGACCGCCGCATCGCCGAGATCACCTATGACGACACCTGCGTGATGCTCTATACCTCGGGCACCACGGGCAAGCCCAAGGGCGTGGTTCTGTCGAACCGCAACGTGATCGAAAGCGCAAAGAACTCGGCCGAGTTTGACCACCTGACCCGGAACGAGGATATCCTGTCCTATCTGCCGATGGCCTGGGTGGGCGATTTCATCTTTTCGGTCGGTCAGGCCTATTGGTGCGGGTTCTGCGTGAACTGTCCCGAAAGCGCCGACACGATGATGACCGACCTGCGCGAGATCGGCCCGACCTACTTCTTCGCGCCGCCGCGCGTGTTTGAGACCCAGCTGACCAACGTGATGATCCGGATGGAGGATGCCAGCCCGATGAAGCAGCGGATGTTCCGCTATTTCATGGATCACGCCAAAAAGGTCGGCGGGCGCATCCTGGACGGCCACCCGGTCGGCTTCGTGGATCGCCTGAAATACGCGATCGGAAATGTCCTGGTTTATGGGCCGCTCAAAGACACGCTGGGCTACGGCCGGTTCCGTGTCGGGTACACCGCGGGCGAGGCGATCGGGCCCGAAATTTTCGATTTCTACCGCTCGCTGGGGATCAACCTGAAGCAGCTGTATGGTCAGACCGAGGCAACTGTGTTCATCACCGTCCAGCCCGACGGCGAGGTGCGCGCCGACACCGTCGGTGTGCCTGCGCCCGATGTCGAACTGAAGATCGCCGAGAATGGCGAGATTTTCTATCGCTCGCCCGGAGTGTTCGTTGAATACTTCAAGAACCCCGAATCCACTGCCTCGACCAAGGACCCCGAAGGTTGGGTGGCCACGGGCGACGCGGGGTTCATCGAGGAAAGCAGCGGCCATCTGCGGATCATCGACCGCGCCAAGGACGTGGGCAAGATGGCCGACGGCTCGATGTTCGCGCCGAAATATGTCGAGAACAAGCTGAAGTTCTATCCCGACATCCTCGAAGCGGTGCTGTTCGGCAATGGCCGCGACCGCTGCGTGGCCTTCATCAACATCGACCTGACGGCGGTGGGCAACTGGGCCGAGCGCAACAACATCGCCTATGCCTCGTACCAGGAACTGGCGGGCCATCCGCGGGTGCTGGAGACGATCCGCAGCCATGTGGAAGAGGTCAACAAATCGGTTGCCGCCGACGAGATGCTGTCAGGCTGCCAGGTGCACCGGTTCGTGGTGCTGCACAAGGAACTGGACCCCGACGATGGCGAGATCACCCGCACCCGCAAGGTGCGCCGCAAGTTCGTCGAGGACAAATACGCCGACATCATCGCCGCGCTCTATGACGGGTCTGAGGCGGTATCGACCACGACCGAGGTGACCTATGAAGACGGGCGCAAGGGGTCGATCAGCGCCACGCTGCAGATCGTCGACGTGCCGGTCGTGCCGGTGTCGCATCAGAAGGTGGCCGCGGAATGAGGCCGGTCGTGCGCCGCTCGGCCTGCGGCCATCGCCCCGCCCGCCGTCCCGTTCACCCGCAGTTTGAGGAGTAGACGATGCTGGATGCATCCGACGACGGATATGTCACCGAGGATGGCCGCAAGATCGGCGGCGTGGTGATGGAGATGAAAAACATCACCCTGCGATTCGGCGGCGTGGTGGCGATCAAGGACATCTCGTTCGACATCCGCCAGGGCGAGATCCGCGCGATCATCGGGCCCAACGGCGCGGGCAAGTCCTCGATGCTGAATGTGATTTCCGGCTTCTACATTCCGCAGGAGGGCGAGGTCTGGTTCCACGGGGCGAAACGCCCGCAGATGAAACCCTATGAGGTGGCCCGACAGGGCATCGCGCGGACCTTTCAGAACATCGCCCTGTTCGAAGGCATGAGCGTTCTGGACAACGTGATGACCGGCCGCCTGAACTTCATGAGGACAAACATTCTGCAGCAGGCGATCTGGCGCGGCAAGGCCGAGGCGGAAGAGGTGGAAAACCGCGAGGCGGTCGAGAAGATCATCGACTTTCTGGAAATCCAGCACATCCGCAAGACGCCGGTGGCGCGGCTGCCCTATGGCCTGAAGAAACGCGTCGAACTGGCCCGCGCGCTGGCCGCCGAACCCAAGCTGCTGCTGCTGGACGAGCCGATGGCCGGCATGAACGTCGAGGAAAAGGAGGACATGAGCCGCTTTATCCTGGACGTGAACGACGAGTTCGGCACGACCATCGCCCTGATCGAGCATGACATGGGCGTGGTGATGGACCTGAGCGACCGCGTGGTCGTGATGGATTACGGCAAGAAGATCGGGGACGGCACGCCCGACGAGGTGCGCAACAACCAGGAAGTCATCGACGCCTATCTGGGGGTCAGCCATGACTGAGCACCGCACAGAATTGAGGGGAGGCGCAGATGCCTGATCAGTTGATTTTCGCGATGGAGGTCTTTCTGAACGGCCTCATGGCCGGGGTGCTGTATGCGTTGGTCGCGCTGGGCTTTGTGCTGATCTACAAGGCGTCGGGGATCTTCAATTATGCTCAGGGGGTTATGGCCCTGTTTGCGGCGATGACCCTGGTGGGGATCATGAACGGGCAAGTTCCGTTCTCGCATCTGATCAACGCGATCTTCGGCACGCATATTCACTACTTCGGCTGGAACGTGCCGGCGCTGCTGGCCATTCTGCTGACGATGGGCGTGATGGTCCTGCTTGCCTGGGCGGTGCAGCGCTTTGTCATGCGCCACCTTGTGGGGCAGGAGCCCATCATCCTGTTCATGGCCACCATCGGTCTGGCCTACTTCCTGGAAGGCGTGGCCGACCTGATGTGGGGATCCGAGATCAAGACGCTGGACGTGGGTCTTCCGCAGGGCATCAACCTGTGGATCGACGAGACCACCTACAACATCTTCGGCTACGGCTTCTTCATCGACAACCTGGACATCGTGGCGACGGTCATCGCGGCGCTTCTGGTGGCGGCACTGGTTGCGTTCAGCCAGTACACCAAGCAGGGCCGCGCCATGCGGGCCGTGGCCGACGACCACCAGGCCGCGCTGTCGGTGGGCATTTCGCTCAACTTCATCTGGATCATGGTGTGGTCGGTGGCCGGGTTCGTGGCGCTGGTCGCGGGCATCATGTGGGGCACCAAGTCGGGTGTTCAGTTCTCGCTGTCGCTGATCGCGCTCAAGGCGTTGCCGGTTCTGATGCTGGGCGGGTTCACCTCGATCCCCGGCGCTATCGTCGGCGGGCTGATCATCGGCGTGGGCGAGAAGCTGTTCGAGTTCGCCGTGGGCCCGCTGGTGGGCGGCGCGACCGAGAACTGGTTCGCCTATGTGCTGGCGCTGATCTTCCTGGTGTTCCGGCCGCAGGGCCTGTTCGGCGAGAAGATCATCGAGAGGGTGTAGGCCATGACCAAGCTGATCGCCATCATCAACGTGATCGCGTGGGCGGGGTTCTGGGCCTTTGGGTACATCGCCCTGACCTCGAACGATCTGACCGCCAATCAGCTGACCGTGGCCGCGCTTTTGGCCTTTGCCGGGCTGGTGATGGGTGTTCTGGCCTACATGAAACTGGTGCGCGCCTCGGAGGCGAGCGGATATGCCAAACGGTCCAACCAACTGGACGCCGAAGCCCGCAACCGGGCGCAGGAACAATGGGGAAAGTAAGACATGTTCTATCGTGAGGCCGGAGACTTCAAGACCTCCTACAGGGACGACAACCAGACTTTCCCGATCAAGTTCGACCGGTATCGGTACTATGTGGTGCTGGCGGTGGCGTTCGGGATCATCCCGTTCATCATCAACGACTATTGGGCCAACGCGCTGCTACTGCCCTTCCTGATCTATGCGATCGCGGCGATCGGGCTGAACATCCTGGTGGGGTATTGCGGGCAGGTTTCGCTGGGTACCGGGGGATTCATGGCCGTGGGCGCCTATGCCTGCTACAAGCTGATGACCGCCTTTCCCGAAGTGTCGATGTTCATCCATGTAATCCTGGCCGGCGGCATCACCGCCATCGTGGGCGTGCTGTTCGGCCTGCCCAGCCTGCGGATCAAGGGGTTCTACCTGGCGGTAGCGACGCTGGCGGCGCAGTTCTTCCTGGTCTGGCTGTTCAACCGGGTGCCGTGGTTCTACAACTATTCGGCCTCGGGGCAGATCAACGCGCCGGAACGTGACGTGTTCGGCATCATCATCACAGGCCCCAACGCGCCGGCCTGGGCGACCTATCTGTTCTGCCTGATCTTCCTGACCGCCTGCGCGATCATCGCCCGCAACCTGACCCGCGGCACCACCGGACGCACCTGGATGGCGATCCGCGACATGGATATCGCCGCGGAAATCATCGGTGTGAACCCGCTGCGCGCCAAGCTCAGCGCCTTTGCCGTCAGCTCGTTCTTCGTGGGCGTGTCGGGCGCGCTGTTCTTCGCCATCTACCTGGGCGCGGTCGAGGTGGGCGAGGCCTTCGGCATCCAGAAATCCTTCCTGGTGCTGTTCATGGTCATCATCGGCGGGCTGGGCTCGATCTTCGGATCCTTTGCCGGCGCGGCCTTCCTGGTCCTGCTGCCGGTGGTGCTAAAGGTCGTGGGCGCGGACATGCTGGGCTGGCCCACCGACATCGTCGCGCATCTGCAGCTGGTGATCGTGGGCGGGCTGATCATCCTGTTCCTGATCCTCGAACCGCACGGTCTGGCGCAGCTGTGGCGCGTCGCCAAGGAGAAACTGAGACTCTGGCCTTTCCCGCACTAGGGACCGGCCCAATCAAGAAAGGGGCGCAAAGCCCGAACCAACATCGGACAAACCAAGGGAGGAGACACCCGATGAACAAGAAACTGGCAACAATGGCGCTGGGTGCGCTGATGGCCGCAGGTCCGGCAATGGCCGACCTCGTGTTCCCGTCGCTCAGCTACCGCACCGGGCCTTACGCCGCGGGCGGCATCCCCTTCGCGGATGGCTACGCGGACTATTTCACTCTGCTCAACGAGCGGGACGGCGGCATCGGTGGTGTTCCGGCCAAGGTCATCGAGTGCGAAACCGGTTACAACACCGAGAAGGGTGTCGAATGCTATGAATCGACCAAAGGCGAAGGTGCGCTGGTGTATCAGCCGCTGTCGACCGGCATCACCTATCAGCTGATCCCGAAAACCACCGCTGACGACATCCCGATGCACACCATGGGATATGGCCGCACCTCGGCCAAGAACGGCAAGGTGTTCAGCCACACGTTCAACTACCCGGCCAACTACTGGGACGGTGCCTCGGGTGCGATCAACTATCTGCTCGAGGAAAACGGCGGTGATCTGAGCGGCAAGAAGATCGCGCTGGTCTATCACAACTCGGCCTATGGCAAGGAGCCGATCCGCACGCTGGAAGAGCTGTCCAAGAAGCATGGCTTCGAGCTGGTGGCCCTGCCGGTTGATCACCCTGGCCAGGAGCAGAAATCGCAGTGGCTGCAGATCCGCCGCGATCGTCCCGATTATGTCCTGATGTGGGGCTGGGGCGTGATGAACCAGGTGGCCATCCAGGAAGCCGCGAACATCCGGTTCCCGATGGAGAACTTCATCGGTATCTGGTGGTCGGGCGCTGAACATGACGTGATGCCCGCCGGTGCGGCCGCGAATGGCTACAAGGCGCTGACCTTCCACAACGTCGGCTCGGACTATCCGCTGTATGACGACCTGCAGAAATACGTCATCGACGCGGGCAAGGCCGCCGGCGCCGGCGATCAGGTCGGTACGGTCCTGTACAACCGTGGTCTCTATGCTGCGATGCTGGCCGCCGAAGCCGCCAAGAAGGCACAGGAAATCTCGGGCAAGGCTGACATCACCTCGGGCGACATGCGCGACGGTATGGAAGCACTTGAGATGACCGAAGCGAAGATGGCCGAACTGGGCCTGCCGAACTTTGGTCCGACCTTCTCGGTCAGCTGTGAAAACCACGGCGGGGATGCCCTTGTGGGCGTGACCCAGTGGGATGCAGACAGCAAGACCTGGACTCTGATTTCGGAGTTCAAGGCTACCGATACGGACGTGATCGGCCCGCTGATCGAGGAAGACTCGAGCGCATACGCGGCTGAGAACAACATCGAACCGGGCTGCAACTAAGCGGCACGAACACCGGGGCGGCGGCTGACCGCCGTCCCGAACCGGACAAGCCCCGAACGGGGCAGGCATGAGGACACGCGCTGATGCTGGATGCGGCACAAACCACTGACGTGCAGGCGGAAACCCTGCTTGAGGTCAACAATATCGAGGTGATCTACAACCATGTGATCCTCGTGCTGAAAGGCGTCAGCCTGACCGTGCCCAAGGGCGGGATCACCGCGCTGCTGGGCGGCAACGGGGCCGGCAAGACGACGACGCTCAAGGCGGTGTCGAACCTGCTGCATTCCGAACGCGGCGAGGTCACCAAGGGCTCGATCAAGTATCGCGGCCAGAACGTGCACGAGAGCGATCCGGCCGATCTGGTGCAGAAGGGCGTCATCCAGGTGATGGAAGGCCGCCACTGTTTCGAACATCTGACCGTCGAGGAAAACCTGCTGACCGGGGCCTATACCCGCAAGGACGGCAAGGCCGCCATCCAGCAGGACCTCGAACTGGTCTACAACTATTTCCCCCGCTTGAAAGAGCGGCGTCGGTCACAGGCGGGCTATACCTCGGGTGGGGAGCAGCAGATGGTCGCCATGGGCCGCGCGCTGATGAGCCGCCCCGAGACGATCCTGCTGGACGAGCCCTCGATGGGCCTTGCGCCGCAGCTGGTCGAGGAGATCTTCACCATCGTGAAGGACCTGAACGAACAGGAAGGCGTGTCCTTCCTGCTGGCCGAGCAGAACACCAACGTGGCGCTGCGCTTTGCCCATTACGGATATATCCTGGAATCTGGGCGCGTGGTGATGGACGGCCCTGCCGCCGAACTGCGCGAAAACCCGGACGTCAAGGAATTCTACCTCGGCATGTCCGACGAAGGCCGCAAGAGCTTCCGCGACGTGCGGTCATATCGTCGCCGCAAAAGGTGGCTGTGAGCGGATGGAGGATCTGGCGATGACATTCTACGACGCTCTGGAAACCCGTTCGGCCGATCAGCGCGCCGCCGAGCACTCGGCCGGTCTGCGCGAACAGCTGGCGCGGGCGAAATCCGCGCCCGGTTTCGCGGCCCATTTCGCCGATGTCGATCTGGATGCGGTCCAGACCATCGCGGATCTGCCCGGGCTGCCGGTTCTGCGCAAGTCCGACCTGACCAAGGCGCAGGGACAGCACCCGCCCTTTGGTGGCTTTACCGTCAAACCTGCGCATGGCTTTGCCCATGTGTTCCAGTCGCCGGGGCCTATCTATGAGCCCGGCGGAGTCGATCACGACTGGTGGCGCATGGGCCGGTTCCTGCATGCGGCGGGCGTGGGGCAGGGCGATATCGTGCAGAACTGCTTTGGCTATCACCTGACACCCGCGGGCATGATCTTTGAAAACGGCGCGCGTGCCGTGGGCGCCGCCGTGCTTCCCGCGGGGACCGGCCAGACCGAACTTCAGGTGACCGCCGCGCGCGACGTGGGCTGCACCGCCTATGCCGGCACGCCCGATTACCTGAAGGTGATCCTGGACAAGGCCGACGAGATGGGCGTCGCTTTGAACTTCTCGAAGGCGGTCGTGGGCGGCGGGGCATTGTTCCCCAGCCTGCGCCAGGCCTATGCCGATCGGGGCATTTCCTGCCTGCAATGCTATGCCACGGCCGATCTGGGCAACATCGCCTATGAAAGCGCCGCAATGGAGGGCATGATCATCGACGAGCATGTCATCGTGGAAATCGTGACCCCCGGCACCGGAACACCGGTGGCGGAAGGCGAGGTCGGCGAGGTCGTGGTGACCTCCCTCAACCCCGACTATCCGCTGATCCGCTTTGCCACCGGTGATCTTTCTGCAGTGCTGCCCGGGCAGTCGCCCTGCGGCCGCACCAACCTGCGCATCAAGGGCTGGATGGGGCGCGCCGATCAGACCACCAAGATCAAGGGCATGTTCGTGCGCCCCGAACAGGTGGCCGCGCTGGTCGCCAAGCATGACGAGATCGTCAAGGCCCGCGTCATCGCTGCCCGGCAGGGCGAGATGGACACGATGACCGTGCAGATCGAAAGCCCCGGCGGCGATGATGGCACCTATGCCAAGTCTGTGGTCGAGGTGCTCAAGCTGAAGGGCACGGTTCAGGTGGTGCCGCCCGGTTCGCTGCCCAAGGACGGGCTGGTGATCGAGGATCAGCGCGTCTACGACTGATGCGGCCCGGGGTTCTGCGGCCAAATGCGCCGCAGAAACCTGTGCCTGCCCACTGGCGTTTCCGAGTTTTTTGGTCGATTAAAGGGGAACCGCAACCTTTGCCGACCCGAAGCCATGGCCCAGATCGAATTCTCAGAACATGGATCGCGCAACCGCGGGGCTTTGGGTACCCGGTTCGTCGGGGCCTTGGCCTATCTGGTGGCGGCGGCCTGCCTGTTACCGATGGTCGCCGTGGTGCTGGCGGCCGTCACCGGCGGCACTGACACGATCCGGCATCTGCTGGACACGGTCCTGCCCGGCTATGCGGCCACCACGCTGATCCTGGTCTCATTGGTTTCGGTGGGAACATTCGCCATCGGGGTCGGAGCCGCGTGGCTGGTCACCATGACCCGTTTTCCCGGCGTACGCCTGTTCGAGGTGGCATTGGTGCTGCCGCTGGCCTTTCCAGCCTATGTGCTGGCCTATGCCTATACCTTCATCCTCGATCATCCCGGCATCGTTCAGACCACGCTGCGCCAAGTGACCGGCTGGGGTCCGCGCGACTATTGGTTCCCCGAGATCCGCTCGACCGAGGGCGCGGCAGTGATGCTGATCCTGGTGTTGTACCCCTATGTCTATCTGTTGGCGCGCGCCGCCTTTCTGCAGCAAAGTGCCACCGCCTTTCTGGCGGCGCGGGCGCTGGGCAGCAGCCCGTGGTCGGCCTTTTGGCGGGTATCGCTGCCGATGGCGCGGCCCGCGATTGCCGGTGGCGTGCTGCTGGCAGTGATGGAGACCATCGCTGATTTCGGCACCGTCGCCTATTTCGGGGTTCAGACCTTTGCCACCGGCATCTACACAAGCTGGTTTTCGATGGCCGACCGCGCGGCGGCGGCGCAGCTGGCGCTGTGCCTTCTGGCCTTTGCGCTGGTCATGGCCGTGACCGAGCGCACCCAGCGTGGCAAGGCCAAATACTACCAACCCGGCAAACGCCACGCGGCATTGCCCGCTGCACAGCTGAGCGGTTGGCAGGCTGTGGCGGCATGGATTTTGTGCGCCATTCCGGTTTTGTTCGGCTTTCTGCTGCCGGTGATCGTGCTGACTCAGATGGGATTGGAGTCCGAGCAGAACCTGCTTTCGGTCCGCTATCTCGGGTTCATTCGGAACTCTCTGACGCTGGCTGGAACGGCGGCGGTGATCACCGTCTGCGCCGCGGTCTGCGTCGGTTTCTTCCAACGGCTGAGACCCGGGCGCGGTTCGGCCATGGCGGCTTATGTTGCGCGGTTGGGCTATGCCGTACCAGGCGGCGTGATCGCGGTCGGGCTGATCGTGCCCTTTGCCGGGTTTGACAATGCGCTGGACGCTTGGATGCGGCAGACCTTCGGCGTGTCGACCGGGTTGCTGGTCACGGGCTCGATCTGGCTGTTGGTGGCGGCCTACATGGTGCGATTTTTGGCCGCCGCGCTGAGTGCCTATGAAAGCGGTCAGAGCACGGTACATGCCAACATGGATGCCGCTGCCCGCTCGCTGGGGCAGACGCCATTGGGCACGTTGCGGCGGGTGCATCTGCCGATCCTCACGCCCTCGCTGCTGACGGCGCTGCTGATCGTGTTCGTGGACGTGATGAAGGAACTGCCGGCCACGCTGATCATGCGGCCCTTCAACTTTGACACGCTCGCGGTTCAGGCCTATCGGCTGGCCTCGGACGAACGGTTGGAGGGCGCGGCCGTTCCGTCTCTGGTGATCCTGGCCGTGGGGCTGCTGCCGGTCATCCTGATCTGCCGCCAGGTCGGGCGCCGTCCCTGACGGGCGGTTCAAAAATACCACACCATGTCGTGACAGGCTTGATCTGATCGCATTTTCCGGCAAGGCTGAAGACATGAACATGCAGCCTCCCAGCCGGAACCCTGCAAGTCCGGTCCAGATGCCGGTGGCCTTCAACCGGCAAGAGATGTCACAGATTCTCTCCGTCTATGGACGGATGGTCGCCGCCGGAGAATGGCGTGACTACGGAATATCAAATCTGCGCGACGTTGCCATATTCTCGATCTTCCGGCGGACCGCCGAGCACCCGATCTATCGTGTTGAAAAACACCCCCGGCTGCGTTCAAAGCAGGGGATGTATTCGGTGATGGGTATGGACGGGCGCATCCTGAAACGCGGGCACGACCTGCGCGCCGTCCTGCGGGTGCTGGAGCGCAAGCTGATCCGCTCGGTCGACCCGGATTAGAGCCGCTTGTGCACCGTGACTGGCCCGTCGCCTTGGGCTTCGATCCGGGCAATGGCCTGATCCATCGGTTCAAATACCACCGCCATGTGATGGGCATTGGCATGCAGCAGCATGTTGTCGCCGGACACCCAAGCCACATGGCCTTTCCAGAACAACAGATCGCCGCGCTGCGCCAGGGTGCCGTCGGGCAGTGCCGTGCCAAGCTCCCGCTCCTGGTCGCCGCTGTCGCCGGGGCAGGCAACGCCACAGGCCAGCAGCCCGGCCTGAATCAGGCCTGAGCAATCCAGCCCCCACCGGCTGTTGCCGCCCCACAGGTAGGGGGTGCCCAGAAACAGTTCGGCCACCGCGACCGGGTCGTTCAGCAGGGTTCCGACCGGTTTGACATGCACTGCGGGGATGAACCCAAGCTCGGTCTCGACAAAGCGGTCCTGCTGCGGCAGCACCACGATCCGGCTGCCAAAGCTCAGGCTGACCCGGTCGGGGCTTTTGATGTCGGGTTCCGAATAGGCATGGGTCGCCGGGGCCCAGATCCAATGCGTGGCCGGGGCGTCAGGGCCCAACTGGTCCGCGCGCAGCCAGCCTTGATACCCATCCTTGTCGGAAACCACCCGGCACCAGCCGCCGGACTGTTCGGTGACGTCAAGGCCGTCGCCATACAGCAGCTGACGGTCGCGCGGGCCCTTGGGGTTGCGCAGCAGGTCCACGACGGGGCGGATGACGCGCGCGCGGTTCACAGGCCCAGCATCCCGGGCAGGGCGGTCAACAGGGCGCGCGGCCCTTGTCCCAACCCGCCTTTGCTGCGGCCGGGCTCTTTGGCCTTTTGCCATGAATAGATGTCGAAATGCATGTACCGGCTGTTTTCCACGAACCGCCGCAGGAACAACGCTGCGGTGATCGACCCGGCAAACCCGCCCGCCGGCGCGTTGTCGAGATCGGCGATCCCCGGCTCGATCAACGTCTCATAGGGCGTGTGGAACGGCATCCGCCAGACCGGGTCAGCCGCCTGAACGGCGGCCTGCGACAAGGCCAGCGCGGCGGCATCGTCATCGGTATAGAACGGGGCCAGATCCGCCCCCACCGCCACCCGCGCCGCGCCGGTCAGCGTCGCCATCGAGATCACCAGATCCGGCGCGCCCTCATCTGCCAGCGCCAGCGCGTCGGCCAGAACCAGCCGCCCCTCGGCATCGGTGTTGTTGATCTCGACCGTCAGGCCCTTGCGTGAGGTCAGGATGTCGCCGGGCCGGAACGCGTTGCCCGCCACCGCGTTTTCCACAGCCGGGATCAGCACCCGCAACTGCAGCGGCAGATCCAGCGCCATGATCATGCACGCCAGTCCCAGCACGTTCGCCGCGCCGCCCATGTCCTTTTTCATCAACCCCATCGAGGCACCGGGCTTCAGGTTCAATCCGCCGGTGTCAAAGCAGACGCCCTTGCCGACCAAGGTCAGCTTCGGACCGCTTGTGCCCCAGGTCATCTCGATCAGGCGCGGAGCCTGTTCGGCGGCCCGACCCACCGCGTGGATCATGGGAAAGTTCTGTTCCAGCAAGCTGTCGCCAATGGTGACGGCACAACGAGCCCCGTACTCCTGCGCCAGCGTTTCAACGGCGTCTTGCAGGGCCTGAGGTCCCATGTCGGCCGTCGGAGTGTTGACCAGGTCACGGGTGAGAGCTTCGGCATTGGCCATGATCTCAACCCGCGGAGCATTCACACCGTCCGGCGCGACCAATCGGGCCTTTGCGCCGGACTGTTCGGCATATCGGTCGAAACTGTACCCGGTCAGCAACCAGCCCAAGGCTTCGATTTCGGTTCTGTCTGCCGACAAACCGGACGCAATCCGGTAAGTGCCTTCGGGCAGAACCTCGGCGGCGGCGGCAAGCGGAAAGCGTACCCGAGCGCGCCGGGTGTCTGTTCCATAGCCTGCCAGCGCGAATTGCGGCGCACCCGTCGGTCCGGGAACCAGCAGAACCTGCCCGATTGCGCCGGTGAACCCGTTCGCGACCACCCAGGCCTGTGTCTCATCGGGCTGAGACTTCAGCCAGGGCTCGAGCCCGTCCTGCGCAAGAACATGCAGATCAATGGCAGGAGCATCGGAAGGTGCAAAAGACAGGGACATGGGCGCCTCGGACTGTTCTGGTGCCGCCTACACTAGCCGCCTGTTGTTCGCCCGCAACCCGTCATATCGAAAGATCCTGTTGATCCCATACTGCGGTCAGCGACCGCTCGCCCACCCGGATCAGTCGGCTGAGCGTGGCTCCGGTCGCCACCGCATCGCCGGCATCTACCGTCCGGGCCACGTCGCCGGCGACCCGGGCCAGCGCCGTCATGCCGACCTGTTCGGATATCGCGACCAGAGACTTGGCGCATTTGCGCAGCCCCGCCCAGTCACGTTGACGCCAGAGCCGTTCACAATTCGACAGGCGTACTGCCAGCTCCTCGACCGTTCGGCACAGAACGTCGACCGCGTTCGTTTCACCCAATTGCCGATACAGCCCGTTCAGCCGGTCCGGATCCAGACGCACGGACTCCTTCTGTTCAAGCGTGACGATCTTGTCCACCTCATTCACCCCAATCTTTCTGCCCCCACGGCATCTGCGAACCTGTCACAAAAGACCTTTGCAATTCCTTGCGGCCAATCGGGATAATGTCTCGAATTTTGCTCGAACTTGCGTTAGATCGGCGGTCGAACTGCAAATTTGGGAAAACGCGATGCACCACGCCAAACCTCTGCCGAGCTATCTGGTCAAACGTTACCACGGTTGGAAAGCCACGTCCTATTCCGAAAACCAGGCCTGGTACCGCCGGCTGGCGACCGAGGGGCAGCGTCCGCGTGCGATGGTGATTTCCTGCTGTGACAGCCGGGTCCATGTCACCTCGATTTTCGGGGCCGACCAGGGCGAGTTTTTTATCCACCGCAATATTGCCAACCTGGTGCCGCCCTACGAACCGGACGGCGAGCGCCACGGCACCAGTGCAACCATCGAATATGCAGTGACGGCATTGAAAGTGGCGCATCTGATCGTACTGGGACATTCGCAATGCGGCGGGGTGCAGGGCTGTATCGACATGTGCAAGGGCGAAGCGCCGCAACTGGAAGCCAAAGAGAGCTTTGTCGGACGCTGGATGGACATCCTCAAGCCGAAATTCGATCTGGTCTCCGATGTCGAGGACCCCGCCGAACAGGCGCGCCAGTTCGAGCGTCAGGCGGTTGTCGCGTCGCTCGAAAACCTGATGACCTTCCCGTTCGTGGCCGAGGCCGTACAGAACGGCTCGATATCGCTGCACGGCTTGTGGACCGACATCGGCGAAGGCGGTCTGGAGTATTATGATCCGTCAGGAAAAAAATTCCTGCCGGTTTAGTCTTTAAATCGGAGAAACGCACCCTAATTGAACGGTAGTTCAATTAGGGTGCGGTGACTGTATGGAAAACCTGTTGTCTTTGGCGGCCGACAATCTGGTCTCGCCGATCATTCTCAGTTTTGTGCTTGGTCTGTCAGCGGCATTGGCCCGATCTGACCTGACCATTCCCGAGGCCATCGCCAAGGCGATGTCGATCTATCTGCTGTTTGCGATCGGCTTCAAGGGTGGTGTCAGTGTTGCCGCACACGGGATCGACGCCACGCTTGGCTTGTCCCTCATTGCAGGTGTCATTCTGTCCGCATTGCTGCCCCTGGTGGCGTTCGGCCTGTTGCGCGTGCTGACCAACCTTGACCATGTCAATGCAGGCGCGGTTGCAGCGCATTACGGCTCAATCTCGATCGTCACATTCGTGGCCGGTACGTCGGTTCTGGAAAGTCAGGGCCTGGTGTACGAGGGCTACATGGTGGCTGTTGCGGCGGCGATGGAAGCGCCGGCGATCCTGTCCGCTCTGTGGCTGATCTCCCGCGGCGGCGGAGCCCGCCGGATGGACTCGGATCTCTGGCGCGAGATTGCCCTCAATGGTTCGATCGTTCTGCTGGTCGGGTCGTTTGCAATCGGCTGGATCACGGGCGAGGACGGTCTGGCCGAGATCAGCAGCTTCGTGGTCGCACCGTTCAAGGGGGTTCTGTGCCTGTTCCTGCTGGACATGGGTATCGTTGCCGGGCGCGGATTGCGTGCCGGGCGCGGGCTGATCACGATGGGTCTGCTTGGCTTTGGCGTGCTGATGCCCCTGATCGGGGCCGGTGCCGGGTTGGTGGCCGCGCTCCTGTTGGGTCTGTCCACCGGTGGAGCGGTGTTGCTGATGGTGTTGGGCGCCTCCGCCTCGTACATCGCGGTTCCGGCGGCGATGCGCGTGGCCGTGCCCGAGGCGAACCCGTCCATCTATCTGACCCTGTCTTTGGGCGTCACGTTCCCATTCAACCTGGCGCTGGGCCTGCCGATCTACGTCTCGGTCGCCCGGGCCGTTACCGGAGGATAAAGCGATGCAGACACATGATGCCAAACGGGTCGAGATCACCATCGAAGCCATCGTGAAGTCCCGTCTGACGGATGCTCTGGTCGATCAAGGTGTGACCGGGTTCACGATCCTGCCGGTGCTCGGCGGATCGGGACGATCGGGTGAATGGAGCCGTTCTGGCCAGGTCAGCCGCGCCAGCGGGATGGTCCAGGTCATCTGCATCATTCGCCCCGATCGCTTGGACGGGCTGCTGAGCGCGATCCTTCCCGTACTTGATCGCCATATCGGGGTTGTAAGCGTCACCGATTGCCAGGTTCTGCGGGCCGAGCGTTTCTGACCCGGAGATCTTGGGATCGGATGCGCGACTAACTACCGGATTCATGGCGTGGACCCATGCACGATGTGCGGAGCGAACAGGCAAACCCCTGTTCGCAAAACCACACATTTTCCTTCAGAGCGGGCTGACTGACAAACATCGTTGATGGCAACCCGGACGGGCGCTAGCATTTCAGCCAGCATCTTGAGGTTGGCCGTATTGAGCATCGCCTACAGAAGGGAAATTGACGGCCTTCGGGCAATTGCCGTGTTGCCAGTGGTCTTCTACCACGCCGGATTGTCATGGCTGTCCGGTGGGTTTCTGGGTGTTGATGTCTTCTTCGTCATCAGCGGCTACTTGATCACGTCGCTTCTGATCGTGGATATTCAACGCGGACGGTTGTCCATCGTTGATTTCTACGAAAGGCGAGCCAGGCGGATTCTTCCGGCCCTTTTTGTGATTCTGGCCGTGACGACCTGCCTGGCGTGGATCTGGATGCTGCCGGCCGATCTCAGGGTCTATTCGCGAAGCCTGTCATCCGTCGCGGTTTTCCTGTCGAACGTCTTCTTCTTCCGGAACAAGGACTATTTCGCGGATGAATTCGACATGCATCCGCTCCTCCACACCTGGAGCCTTGCGGTGGAAGAACAGTTCTACCTGCTGTTTCCGCTACTGCTGCTGTTTCTGTTTCGAAGAGGGACCCGGACCTGCATCATTGGCCTAACGGTGTTGCTTTTGGCTAGTCTGTTGCTGGCGCAGTGGACATCGGAAAACGAACCGAGGGCAGGGTTCTACCTCATCTATACCCGCGCGTGGGAGCTTTTGGCCGGCGCGATATGCGCCTTCGTTCCGCGGCAGGACAAGGGGCGTTTCTCGACTGTGCTGACCCTGCTGGGCATGGCCGGGCTGCTGGTGTCTTACGTGATGTTCGACCGGTACACGCCGCACCCGTCAATCCTTACGGCCGTGCCCGTTCTGGGAACCGTTCTGGTCATCCTTTTCGCCAGCCAACGGGACCCGGTGGGGGCGCTGTTGTCGTCTCGGATCATGGTCTGGATCGGCCTGATCAGCTACAGCCTTTATCTGTGGCACTACCCTTTATTGGTCTTTGCCAAGATCCGGAGTGTTCCGGCCCCAACGCCGCTGACCATCGCCAGCCTTGTTGTGCTGGCCTTTGTGCTCTCCGCCTTGACATGGCGCTTCGTCGAGCAACCCTTTCGCCGTCGCAGGGAAGGTCTGTTCAGCCGCCGGGGGATCTTCATCGGAAGCGCCGCGATATCGGCTTTGGTGTTCTCGGTCGGGGTGTTGATCTTCGCAACCGATGGCGCGCCCGATCGCAAGGCGCTGCGCGATCTCGATCTGCCAAGGCTGACCGAAAGCCTGGCTCCGAACCGCGGTTTTAGCAATGAATGCAACGGTCGGATGCCGGTGCCGGACAGCTGTGCGACTTCCGAGTCTCCCAAGGTTGCGGTTTGGGGGGACAGTTTCGCCATGCATCTGGTGGTCGGCCTGACCGCGGCCTATCCCGAGCTTGGGGTCGTCCAGCTGACCAAGTCGCTCTGCGCGCCGATCGCCGGTATCGCCTTTGCCGATCGCGGCCGGACCGGAGAATCCCCGCAGGCCTGTCTGGATTTCAGCGACCAGGTGCTGGATTATGTCACTTCGACCGACAGCATTGACTATGTCATCGTCTCATCGCCGTTCTACTACCTGTTCGAGCCCGGCGGACTCGCCGCCGTTGACGGTGCAATGGACCCCGAAGGTCCGCAGAGCACGGTTCTGCGGAACCTGGAAAAAACGCTCGAACGGCTTGTGTCTGCCGGTAAAACCCCGATCGTTGTGTCTCCGCCCCCCTCGAATGGCCAAAACCTGGGCTATTGCGCGGTGAATGCAGAACTCCGAGGCGCTGACCCGGATCTGTGCGACTATTCGTTCGCGGACATACAGCCGGAGCTTCTTGAGGTTGCTGAGATGCTGCACCAGCTCGAGGGCCGCCACAAAGTCGTCTGGCTGGATCGGATACTCTGCGATGCTGACGGCATGTGCCGCGCCAGCGACGGCACGACGGCATACTATCGGGATGGTCGCCATCTCTCGAAAGAAGGTTCGCGCGAACTTGGGTGCCGCACCGGCGGATGGTTCCTGTTCGGGGACGAACCTAATGGGCCAGCCGACACTGGCGCTGTGGGTCCTGCTAATGACCGTCCCTGCAGCCAGTTTCAACAGAACGCCGACCTGGCCCAGAGCGCGCCGACCGGGGAGTGATTCCTCAGCCCTGCATTGGTCTGCCGCCCGCGCGCCGCGGTACTGCAGCGCGTGGCACGGGTTACGTCATCAGGTAATTTTATTCGAATATCCAATTCCGTGATAAGCTGCCGTCGTTTCCGGAACCAACCGAATGGAAATGCCACACCTGGGAGGGATTTCATGACCAAGTCTTTCGCAATCGTTTCACAACGTCCCTTGTGGACATTGGCCTGTCTGGCCGCGCTGACCGCCACATCCGTGTCCGCGCAGGAATTCCAGACCGAGCAGGACAGCACGGACGTCGTATTGGCGCCTGATGATTTCTCTCCCTATGCGGGGCGGAATTTTCCCCAACGGCCGCTGTGGGGAGACTCGCATCTGCATACTTCGGTTTCGGTTGACGCCGGCACGATGACCCGGCTGACCCAGGAACAGGCGTTTCGCTTTGCCCGCGGCGAAGAGGTCACGACAACCCACGGCCTTCGGGCCAAGCTGTCCCGTCCGCTCGATTGGCTGGTCGTCTCGGACCATGCCGAGATGTATGGGCTGATGCCGCAACTGCTGGCCGGAGACGCCGAGGTTCTGGCGACACCCCAGGGCAAGGCCTGGTACGAGGCGCTGACGGCGGGTGACAACCAGCTTGCGTTTGACACGGCAATGGAGATCGTCGCCTCGTTGTCGGATGACGTCCCGCCCATCGACAACCCGAAGGCCATCAAGCATGCGTGGGAGGCGTACACGGCCCTTGCCGACAGCTTCAACGAGCCGGGGGTCTTTTCAGCCATCATCGGCTATGAATACACCACCGAGGGCGCCAACAACCTGCACCGGAACGTGCTGTTCCGCGATGGGCGCGACCGGGCCAACCAGACCCGCCCGTTCTCGCAATATGACAGCAAGAACCCCGAGGACCTGTGGGCCTTTCTGGCCGAATACGAGGAACGGACAGGCGGCGAGGTCCTGGCCATCGCGCATAACGGCAACCTGTCGAACGGGCGGATGTTCTCTCTGAACGCCTATGATGGATCCGCACTCACCCAGGAGATCGCAAGCCTGCGCGCCCGGTTCGAGCCGCTGTACGAACCGACGCAGATCAAGGGCGACGGTGAGGCGCATCCGTTCCTCAGCCCCGATGACGAGTTCGCAGATTTCGACACATGGGACGCGGCCAATCTGAACGGAACCGAGTTGAAGCAACCAGAGATGCTGGCCGGTGAGTATGCACGCGAGGCGTTGAAGCGCGGGCTCAAGATCGAACAGGAGCTGGGTGTGAACCCGTTCAAGTTCGGGATGGTCGGCGCGACGGATTCGCATACCGGTATGGCAACGGCCCAGGAAGACAACTTTTTCGGCAAACATTCCGGGGTCGAGCCCGGCCCGAACCGTTGGGAACACCTGGTAATCGAAGCACCCGATCCAGAGCTGTCGATCTATGGCTGGAAACAGGCCGCTGGTGGACTGGGTGCGGTCTGGGCGACGGAAAACACCCGCGAGGCGATCTTTGACGCGATGCAGCGCAGGGAGACCTACGCGACCACGGGGTCGCGTATGGGGGTTCGGTTTTTCGGCGGCTATGACTTCACCGATGAGGATGCCGCAAGCCGTGTTCCTGCGGATGCCGGCTATAAAAAAGGCGTACCGATGGGGGGCAACCTGCAGGCGTCTCCCGATGGGCGGGCTCCGAACTTCCTTGCTTTTGCATTGAAGGACCCGATTTCCGGCAACCTGGATCGCATTCAGATCGTCAAGGGCTGGGTCGATGCCGACGGGGCCTTGCAGGAGAAAGTCTACAACGTCGTCTGGGCGGGCGATCGCCAGCTGGACGAGAACGGCAAACTGCCCGAAGTCGGCAACACCGTCGATGTCGAAAACGCCACTTGGACCAACACGATCGGGGCAAGTGAGTTGATCACCACGTGGCAGGATCCGGATTTCGACCCCAACCTGTCTGCGTTCTACTACGCCCGTGTGATCGAGATCCCGACCCCCCGCTGGACCGCCTACGAGGCCAAACGGTTCGGGATCGAGATGCCGGACTATGTTCCGATGATCACGACCGAACGGGCCTATACGTCGCCAATCTGGTACACCCCGGGATAAACGGTCGTTCCGTTGAGCGAATCCCCGCCTCGCGCAGGCGGGGCGGTCTTGTTCATTCGGCTGGGTTGGGGTTGCCGGCCACCGGCCTACGGTTGTCCGCGTCTGTCGCTCCGAAACCGTGACGCAGCAGGATGAACACGAACAGGACCATGGTCAGTACAGCCAGAAGCGATCCGATCTGGGCAAGGGTTTCGCCCCTTTCGGTGATTGCCAGCACGATTCCGGGAACGAGCACCAGCACCGTTGCCACGGACAGCCCATAGTGCAGCTTCGCCAGACCGCTGCGCGCCGCCTCGGGGGTCAGAGCGTAGTAGAATCCGAACACTGCCAGCGCAACGAACCCGATCAGGTTCAGGTGGCCATGTGCCGGGGACAGCGTGTGATCATGGCTGGCGGACATCTGGATTCCCCACAACATGCCCAAAACGGCAAATATTGCTGCGGTGGTCAGAAAAAAGATGGGCAATCTGGTCATAACGGTCTCCTTTGAATATTCGATGAGCCGCACGGGGCGTGGAAAACTGGGTTTGCCGGAAAAGGTGTGTTCTGACGCGGGCATCCGAACCATGCTGCCCAACCCGGCCCGAACCGTCTGGCAGTGCGGCGTCGAGCACCGAAGGCCAGAAAAACATCGGCCTAGTCAGCGGTTCCAGAGCTGGTGGGATCGCGCGGTGTCGAACCCCGGTTCCTGCGACAGGTCAGGCTCTGTTTGGTCAATCATGGCTCGTTTCCCCTCGGCTGAGATTGAAACGAAGGCGCCTTCAATGGGCGGAAAAATACCAGCAGCTGTGAAATATGAAAAATTGATTATGTGAATAATAGATATTCACCTGGCGAATTTACTTTTGCTTGGGCAGAACCTGCGGTGATGCCTGGCGCGTCTTCCTTCTCGCATTGCCAAAAAATGAAAACCCCGCAGCCCATGCCGCGGGGTTTTAAGATTTCAGTCTGGTCCGGCTATCAGCCCTTCTTCAGGACCTCGCGGCCCAGCAGCTCGGCGATCTGAACCGCGTTCAGGGCCGCGCCTTTGCGCAGGTTGTCCGAGACACACCACAGGTTCAGGCCGTTTTCCACGGTCGAGTCCTGACGGATACGGCTGATGAAGGTGGCGAAATCGCCTACGCATTCAACCGGCGTGACATAGCCACCGGCCTCGCGCTTGTCGATCACCATCACGCCCGGAGCTTCGCGCAGGATGTCACGGGCCTCGTCCTCGTCCAGGAATTCCTCGAACTCGATGTTCACCGATTCCGAATGTCCGACAAAAACCGGCACCCGCACACAGGTCGCGGTGACCTTGATCGACGGGTCGACGATCTTCTTGGTCTCGACGACCATCTTCCACTCTTCTTTGGTCGAGCCGTCTTCCATGAAGACGTCGATATGCGGAATGACGTTGAAGGCGATCTGCTTCTGGAATTTCTTCGGGGCGACCTCGTTGATCGGGTTGTAGACGGCCTTGGTCTGATCCCACAGCTCGTCCATGCCTTCCTTGCCGGCGCCCGACACCGACTGATAGGTCGAGACCACGACGCGCTTGATCTTGGCGCGGTCATGCAGCGGCTTCAGCGCCACTACCATCTGCGCGGTCGAGCAGTTGGGGTTGGCGATGATGTTTTTGTTCTTGTAGTCGTGGATCGCCTGCGGGTTGCACTCGGGCACGATCAGCGGGATCTCGGGGTCGTAGCGATAGAGCGACGAGTTGTCGATCACCACGCAGCCGGCCGCTGCCGCTTTGGGGGCGTAATCCTTGGTCGCGGCGGACCCCACGGCGAACAGCGCCATGTCCCAGCCGGTGAAATCGAAAGTGTCCAGATCCTGGGTCTTGAGTGTCTTGTCGCCAAAGCTGACTTCGGTGCCCAGCGAACGACGGCTTGCCAGAACGGCAATTTCGTCCACGGGGAACTGGCGTTCAGCCAGGATGTTCAGCATTTCGCGGCCCACGTTACCCGTGGCGCCGACGACAACGACGCGATAGCCCATGTCTAGTCTCCTGAATTAAGGACGCGCGTTCATAGCCGCGTTGCAGAAAATAAAAAAGGGCCTTCGCGGCGGAATTGACCGAATGACGCAGTTTTGCGGCGACTCAGGCCTTCAGCAGCTGCTGATAGAGCGCAACAAGGGCCTGCGCCTCGCCGTTGATGTCGAAATTCCGTTCCACATGGGCGCGGGCGGCCCGGCCTGCGCGGGCCAGGGAATCACGGTCCGCCAGCATCTCGGCCGCGGCCGCGGCCAGCGCCGGAATGTCGCCCGGAGGCACCACCCGACCCAGCGTCGGGTCGGTCACGATCTCGGAGAATGCGCCCACATCGGTGGCCACCACCGGCACACCGCAGGCCATCGCTTCGAGGGGGGTCAGTCCGAACCCCTCCCAGCGTTGGGGGGCGATGAACAGATCCAGCACCTGGTACCATTGTGCAATCTTGTCCACGGTGACCTCGGGCTTGAACAGGATGCGGTCGGACAGGCCGGCTTGGGCCACCTTGTCCTTCAGTTCGGTCAGGAAAGCGCTGTGTTTCTCGGTCGCGCGGCCCATGACGATGCCATGTACGTCGGGGACCTGCCCGCACAGGTCGATCATCGCATCGACGAAGGCGTCGGTGCCTTTCTGGTGGCGGATGCGGCCATAGCAGCCCAGCAGCAGCCCGTCGGGCAGGCCCATTTGCGTCCGCAGCCCCGCCTTGTCGGCGGGTGGCGTGAAATCCTGCAGGTTGATGCCGTGCATGATCACCTGCGCGTCGCGCTCGAGGTATCCGGCCGTCTTGCGCGAGGTCGCCACCACCGCGTCCATCTTGCCGATCAGCCACTTGGTATAGCCCGTGTGCGCCCGCTGCGAGGCGCTGGTGAACAGCAGTTTCAGCCGCAGCCGCAGCAGGTCGCGCAGGATCAGGCCCAGCAGCATCTCGGTGTTGCGGCGGGCGTGCCAGACCCGCAGCGTCTTGCGCGACAGAAAGGGCAGGCGGCCCAGCGGGATGTGCGGGATGTCCGAAGGCAGACCCGGACCGGTGGCTGCGATGTCGATCCACTGTGCCTGCAACGGCACCAGCCGCGCGATCGTGGCGGTCACGCCGGACAGGCGGCGTTTGAGGTTTGGGGCAATAACAACGGGGTCGTTCACGGCGCGCGCTCCTGCGGGTCTCACTCCATGCTGTCACGGCTGAACAGGTAGATCACGCAGCCGATCGTCAGCGTGACGGCAAAGAAGGCGAATATCGCTGTGTAGGGTGCGGTTGGCCCCATGTCCACCGTCGCCGCATGGATGCGGCCGGTGGCGAATTGCGCCAGCCCCACGCCGCCGATCCCAAACAGATTCAGCAGGGTCACGCCGCGCCCCACCAGATGCGCCGGGATGAAGGCGCGCCCATGCGCCATGATCACCGGGAAGGATGCCCCCAGAAACCCGATCAGCGCCATCAGTAGAACCGACAGCCAGAGGGCCTCGGCGACCCACAGCCCCAGCAGCCCCAGCGCCAGCACCGCCAGCGCGTTGCCGCCGAAGATCACCCATTTTCGGGTGTTCAGCAGCCGGTCCAGCGGCCCATAGGCAAAGGTGCCCGCGATCATCGCGGCGCCCATGACCAGCGTGGCCTGCCCGATCTGGGTGGCGCTCAGCCCGAAAACATCCAGCAGGTACGGGCCGGCCCACAGCCCCCGCAGCGCGGCCGAGGGCGCATAGGCAACCAGCATCAAGGGCAAAATGGCCCACAAAGCAGGCTCACGCAGCAGGTCCAGAACCGACCCTTTCTGCTCGGACACCACCCGCGCGGGGTCTTTGACCGTGACCCAGATGCCCACTGCCACGGCGCCTGAGATCGCGGCCAGCCCCGCCAGAGTCGCGCGCCAGCCCATCAACTCGACCGCCAGCGCCGTGGGGTACGAGGCCACGAGGTTGCCGACCGACCCCACGCCCAGCATAACAGCGGCCAGGGTAGCGAACTTCGCGGGCGGGTATTCGCGGGCAAAGATGAAATACGAGGCCATCAGAACCGGCGAACATCCGACCCCGATCAACGCCATCGCCACCGCCACATGCAGGGGCGTCGCGGCCAGCGCGAACACCGCGGCCCCACCCGCGCCGCCGATCAGTAGCAGAACCGCCGCCGTCTGCCGGGGGCCAACCCGGTCCAGCGCCCAGCCCACCGGGATCTGCATCGCCGCAAAGACCAGAAACCACAGACCCGAGGCCCAGGCCAGATCTTCGGGCGTGGCGCCGATGTCTCGCGCCAGATCGGCAGTCAGAACCGCAAGGAACGCGCGGAAGAACTGGCTGAGGACATAGGCCAGACACAAGATCACCAAACCTGCCTGCATGTCGGTCTCCTTGCCGTCCGCCTTGGTGGGATGCTTGGCACGTCCCGATGCCATGCACAAGCGCGTGTGATATGTTGCAGTATCGGGAAACGCCCCCGCACTACGCTATCATTGCGGCAAGCAAACGGGAGGGACAATGAAGACCGCCGATATCGGATTCTACGACCGCGTACCCATTACACGCGACTTTCTTGCCCTGTCGGATCCGGAACAATTCACCCCGGTCCCGGATGACTGGATCGTGGGCGTCGCGGATATCGTGGACTCGACCGGCGAAATCGCGCGTGGTCGCTACAAGACGGTGAACATGGTGGGCGCGGCGGTGATCTCAGGCATGATCAACGCGCTGAGCGGGCGGGTTTTTCCCTATGTTTTTGGTGGCGACGGCGCCGGATTTGCCATCCCGAAGGAGGAGGCCGACGTGGCGCGCGACACCTTGGCTGCGCTGCGCAGCTGGGCGAAAACCGAGTTCGGCATCGCGCTGCGTGCGGTTTTAGTTCCTGTGTCCGACCTGCGCGCGGAGGGGCTCGACTTGCGGGTGGCGCGCTATGCGCCGTCCTCGGGAGTGGATTACGCCATGTTCACCGGTGGCGGACTGGCCTGGGCCGAGGCGCAGATGAAGGCTGGCCGGTACGAGGTTCCGCCCGCCGGGTCCGACGCAAAGCCTGACCTGACGGGACTGTCCTGCCGCTGGTCCAACAGCCCTGCGCGGCATGGGCAGATCGTTTCACTTGTCATCCAGCCCACTGCGCAGGCGACAGAACGCGACTTTGCTGATCTGGCGCAATCAGTTCTGTCCGCATCCGAGGCTCTGGAGCGCGCGGGTCATCCCGTGCCGGCCGGCGGCCCTCCGATCAAGTGGCCACCTCCGGGGCTTGCACTGGATGCCCATGTTTCGCGCGCTGGGCGCAATCTGGCCGTGCGCAAGGCCGCGCTGCTTGTGCAGAACCTGCTGATCTGGCTGCTGTTCAAATCGGGCAAGCGACTGGGCGACTTCGAGCCGGGCCACTACAAGAACATGGTCAGCCGAAATGCGGATTTCCGCAAATTTGATGACGGGTTGAAGATGACGCTGGATTGCGACGACGAGACCCTGTCGCGCATCGCCCGGACCCTTGAGGATGCGCGCGGACGCGGCAAAATCAGATATGGCATCCATTCCCAGCAAGAGGCGATGATGACCTGCTTCGTGCCCGCCGCCACGCGCGACGATCACGTACATTTCGTCGATGGTGCATCGGGCGGCTATGCGCAGGCCGCCGCCGCAATGCAGGGGTGAGCCGCCCTCAGGAACGCCATTTCGCGGCCAGCCCGCGGGCGGCCTGAGCCAGCAGCATGACGTCGATACCGACCGCCAGGAACTGCGCGCCCATGTCCCGATACGCTTGAACCGCTTCATAATTGGTGCCCAGAATACCGGGCGCCTTGCCTGCTGCCCGGATCCGCTTCAAAGCATCGGCGATGGTGGTGCGGACCTCTGGCACCGTGCTGTCGCCTTTGTAACCCATGTCGGTGGACAGATCGGCCGGGCCGATGAAAACGCCATCCACGCCCTCGACCTGAAGGATGTCGTCCAGCGCGGCCATGCCCGCAAGGTTTTCCACCTGAACCAGCAAACAGATTTCGGGGTCGGCCGTGGCCACGTAATCGGGGATGGTGCCGTACATTGTCGCCCGTGTTGCGGCGGCCCCGACACCCCGCACACCTTTGGGCGGGTACTGGCAGGCCCGAACCAGCTCGCGCGCCTGATCCGCGCTTTCGACCATCGGTACCAGAATGGTCTGGGCGCCGGCGTCCAGCACGGTCTTGATCATCCAGGTCTCGCCGATGGGCAGCCGCACCACCGGGTGCGAGGGGCTGTTGGCCAGCGCAATCAGCTGATCGCGGATCGAACGGATGTCATTCGGCGCATGTTCGCCATCGATCACCAGCCAGTCGAAACCGGCGGTTCCCATGATTTCAGCGGTGATGGCTTCGGCAAAGCTCATCCAGCAGCCGATCTGCATTTCGCCCTGTGTCAGAGCCTGTTTGAACGGGTTTTTGGGGGCGGGCATCAGCGGTCCTCCTGCGGGGGTGTGGGCAAGGTGCGGGCGATTTCGGTGATCACGTCAAAGGCCATCCGGACGTCCTCCTCGGTGGTTTCGAACTGGCCAGCCTGAAAGCGGATGACGATGTCGCCATCGACTCGGGTCTGGGTCAGATAGATGCGCCCGTCATCGTTGATGGCGTTCACCAGCCGCAGATTCAGGTGGTCCAGATCCGCGGCTCCGGGTGGCTCATATCGGAAGGTCCACAGGGACCACATGGGCAGGGTGGCGATCCGGAAATCCGGCTCGGCCGCCAGCCGATCATGCAGGTCGCGCGACCAGTTGACGTGGTTGCGCAGCCGCGCGCGCAAGCCTTCCAGCCCGTAGGCGCGGATCACGAACCACAGTTTCAGCGCCCGGAACCGACGGCCCAGCGGCACCGACCATTCCGAGTAGTTGACGATCCCGTCCTTGCCGTGGGTTTTGAGGAATTCGGGGCTGATCGCCAGCGTCTGTACCAGATCGTCGGGGTCTTTCAGGAAATGCGCGCAGCAGTCGAACTGAACCCCCAGCCATTTGTGCGGGTTGAAAACGATGCTGTCGGCCTGGTCGATCCCCGGCCAATAGAGGCGGTATTCGGGGCAGATCATCGCCGACCCGGCCCAGGCTGCATCCACATGCGTGTACAGCCCATATTTCTGCGCGACTTTCAGACACTCATCCACCGGATCGGTCGCGCCGGTCCCGGTACCGCCGACGCACAGGATCACCCCCGCGGGGTGAAGTCCGGCGTCCAGATCGGCCCGGATCGCGGCCTCGAGCGCGGCGGGGTCCATCCCGCGCCAGTCACCCTTGATCGGGACGCGCACCAGGTTGTCCTGCCCGATCCCGGCCACCCAGATGGCGCGGTCGATTGATGTGTGCACCTCGGACGAGCAATAGACGCGCAAGGGTGTCTGCCCAAACAGGCCCTGACGGTTGCCCTGCCAGTTCAGCGCCTTTTCCCGCATGGTCAGAACGGCGGCCAGCGTGGCCGACGAGGCTGAATCCTGGATCACCCCTGCAAAGCCTTCGGGCAGGTCCAGCGCCTGCCGCAGCCAGTCCATCATCCGGGCTTCCATCTCGGTCGCCGCGGGCGAGGTCTGCCACAGCATGCATTGCGGCGCGATCGCGCTGGCCAGAAACTCGGCCAGCACCGACGGCGCCGAGGCGTTCGAGTTGAAATAGGCGAAGAAGCGCGGGTGCTGCCAATGGGTGATGCCGGGCATCACGATCCGCTCGAAGTCTTGAAAAATCCCTTCTATCGGTTCGCCATGCTCCGGCGCCTTCGCGGGAAGCGCGTTCAGCACCTCGCCGGGCTCGGTCCGGGCGCGCACCGGGTGCTGGCCGACGGTTTGGTGATAATGCTGCGTCCACTCGGAAATGCGTTTGCCCCATTCCGAGAATTCATCCCATCTCATCTGCCTTGCCTTCCGCCTTCGCATCTTTCGCGGGCAAGTGATGGCGATGCAGGCGGGCAGGTCAATCAAATTCCGGACGACGATGGCGCTGTGAGGTGGGACCGTGGCGGCCGTTCGGGCCAAACTCAGGCTCTAATAAAGAAAATCGCACCGGCTGTGCGGATCGGAGAACCCCGCCGGAGAAACTAGGGGTCGACTCCGGCGGGGTGGCCAGACGGTGTCTGAAGTTATTTGCCTGGCCCGGGGCCGAAGAATCCCTGTGTTGAAGGGCTCCGGCCCTGAATCGGAGAATGTGAGGTGCCCAAATTGCACCCCGACAGCGCAGCCCAAGCACCCAGGGGGATGAGGCCAGAGCGGCGGTTCTCCGAAACCGTAATTTTTCCTTGGTATTCGTGACGGTGGCACGCTGATGAACAAAGCTTGATTGGCTGGGCGCGCCGACCGCCTGAAAGAAAACCTAGCGCACCTGACCGCGAAACCAAGTCGCAATAAAGTGACGCGGCCAGTGGGCCTGTTGCGCTGCCTTCGAATATCTGCCCGATATTTCCGTTCATGATGCGCGGCCTGTGCGGTTTATTAAACAGGGCGGTCCCAAGTTTCCCTAGAATAAAGACGGATAGTCTGCGCGGATGAAACTGGTTTGCGCCCAGGTCCGCGGCCTTGGCAACTTCGCGCCGAAACGTACAGGCGGGCCGGCAATAATCGGCGTGTTTGCCGGGTTGAACAGCGGAGTGTCTCCTTTAGTCTGCGCGGCAATATGAAGGAAAGGATGCAATATGGCCAAATCTCTGTTTTCCCTGCCGGATGTGGTGCAGATACCAGTAGTTGGAGAGGCCAACACCTATCCGGTGGGGCGCATCTTCTGCGTGGGACGGAACTATGCCGCCCATGCGGCCGAGATGGGAAACGAGGTTGACCGCGAGGCGCCGTTCTATTTCACCAAGTCCCCGCAGAATGCCATTCTGACCGGGCAAACCGTGCCTTACCCGCCGGGCACCGAGAATTATCATCACGAAATGGAACTGGCTCTGGCCATTGGTCGCCCGGTGTTTCAGGCGACGTCGCAGCAGGCTTGGGATGCCGTGTTCGGATATTGCTGCGCGCTGGACATGACCCGGCGCGACCTGCAGATCCGCGAGCGCAACAAGCAGCGCCCCTGGGATCTGGGCAAGGATGTGGAAAATGGCGCGGTGTTCGCGCCGCTGACCCGCGCCGCCGATTGGGCGCCGACCGATGACATCCGCATCCATCTGAGCGTGAACGGTGAGGTCCGGCAGGACGCCACCCTGTCCGAACTGATCTGGAAGATCGACGAGATCGTCATGCACCTGTCCCGGTTCTATCACCTGCGGCCCGGCGACCTGATCCTGACCGGAACGCCCGCCGGCGTCGGCCCGGTCGAGGCCGGAGACGTGCTGACCGGCGGCATCGACGGGTTGGAGCCCATCCGCCTGACCCTCGGGCCGGCGGAATAGACCCTAAAAAGGGATTGTCGGCCGCTCAAACAGGCGCGCGCAGCCAGTCTGCGTTAAAGGTGACCCGATCCAGCCCGGCAAAACGGCGCACCCGGTCCAACTCGGCCACGAGCCGCCGGGTACGGGCGTCCGACCATCTGACCCCACGCTCGGGCCACAGGGCGCGGACCCGCAAGATACCTTCGTCGCGATGGGCCTTCATGTCGATCCGTCCAATCAGACGGTCTTTGTCGAGCAGCGGAAAGACGTAGTAACCATAGGTGCGCTTGGCCTCGGGCACGAAGACCTCGATCCGATAGTGGAAGCCGAACAGGCGCTGGGCGCGGTTGCGGTCGCGCAGCATCGGGTCGAACGGGCTGAGCACACGGATCCGCCCCGGGGCGGGGGCAGGGTCGGCAGCCTGGTCCGCCAAGCCGGGCCACGCAAACACGCGGCGCATTCGACCATCAGCGCATTCCACTTCGATTTCCTGCAAATCCCCCCGTGTCAGAGCCTGTTTGCACCACTCTTTCGCCTCGGCAGCGGTGACCGTGTCCCAAAACGCGGCCAGTTCGCCCGAGGTGGCAAAGCCCAGCCGGTCGAGCGCCGCGTGGCACAGCCAGTCCACCGTCGCCTGGTGGTCACACTCCATCACGCCGGGGCACAGATGGGTATCGATCACGCGCTCGGTCAGGTCGTATTGCTTTTGAAACCCTCGGCGCCCCACCACCGTCAGCGCCCCCGAGCGCCACAGGTATTCCAACGCCGTTTTCGAGGGGTGCCAATCCCACCAGCCGCCCGAGCCCTTTTTCTCATCCTGTCCCAGATCGGCCGAGCACACCGGGCCGTGGTCGCGGATGTGTCGCAGCACGGTTTCGAACTGCTGCTCGAACCCGTCGCGCCGCCAGTTGCGCCAGCGGGCCCGCAGCATCTCGGCGTCGCGCTGGAAGCGCAGGTGCCAATGCGGGTAGAACGCCATCGGGATCACGGCGGCGTCGTGGGTCCAGTGTTCGAACAGGCTGCGGTCGCGCTCGTACAGGCGCTTGAGGTCGTTCGGCCGATAGGATGGGCGGCGCGAGAACAGGATCATGTCATGGGCGCGCGCCACGGTGTTGATGCTGTCGAGCTGCACGAAACCCAGCCGGTGGATCAGATGCAGCAGATCGGGCCCTTTGGCCGGACCTGCGGGCTGTTCCGCCAGCGCGTGACGGTCCATGAACAACGCGCGGGCGGTTCGATTGTCGAGTTGTTGCAGCTTGCCCCGTTCAGCGCCGCTTGAGCGTGTCGCCATAGCTGATCTTGGGGGTCAAGGTTATGCGTGTTTCGATCTCGGTATTCGGGTCGGCCAGTTGGGCGGCGATGACTTCCGCGGCCTTGCGACCGATTTCAAGCCGGCAGGCGTCCATGGTGGCCAGCTTGCGCGGCAGACCCTGCAGCAGTTCGACGTTGTTGAATCCCGCAAGGCCGATCTGTCCGGGCACGTCGATACCCTGCTCAAGCAGGTACAGCAGCCCGCCCGCGCCGATCATGTCGTTGGAATAATACAGGAAATCCAACTCTGGGGAGCGTTCTAGCATGGCTTTGGTCATCTCGCGCCCCTTGGCCAGGGCCGAACCGCCGGAATAGAACTCTCGGTCCTCGATCTCGATCCCGTGCTTGCCTAAAACTTCGGTGAAGCCCTCGAACCGTTTGCGCGCGCGGTGGTCCAGCGGCATCTTGGTGCCCATGAAGCCGATATGCTGATACCCGGCCTTCAGGATTGCTTGCGCCATCTCGCGCCCGGCCCGGCGGTGCGAAATGCCCACCATCGCGTCCACAGGCTTGCCGTCCGTATCCATTATCTCGACCACCGGAATGCCCGCCGAATCCAGCATGGCCCGCGCGGCCTCGGTGTGTTCCAGCCCGGCGATGATAACGCCCGACGGACGCCACGAGAGCATCTCGTACAGGACCTTTTCCTCTTTTTCCGGCAGATAGTCGGTGACGCCGACCACGGGCTGCAGCTCGGTATCCTCAAGCACCTGGTTGATGCCGGTCAGCACCTCGGGGAAGACCATGTTCGACAGCGACGGGATGATCACAGCCACCAGGTTCACCCGACTCGAAGCCAGTGCCCCAGCGATCTTGTTGGGCACGTATCCCAGCTCTTTCGCGGCGGCCAGAACCCGGGTGCGGGTCGCGTCCGACACATCGCCCCGATTGCGCAGCACCCGGCTGACCGTCATTTCCGACACACCGGACGCTTCTGAGACATCACGGAGGGTAAGCGGGCGTTTCGTTTCTGTTGTCACCGGGGATACCTGCATTGTTGTTTCCCCGATGCTAGCGCGAACAGGGCAATCTGTTCAACTGTTGTGCAAAGGTCATGACAAGCCGAAAAAACCCGGCTACAGAAGGCGCCGCGCGGCCCCGTGGCTCAACTGGATAGAGCAGCCCCCTCCTAAGGGGCAGGTTGCAGGTTCGAATCCTGCCGGGGCCGCCAGAAATCGTGCAAAGCATAAATAATATCAATGCTTTAATGGGTTCTTGTGCTTCGGCTGGTGACACATTAGGTGACACATGTCGAAGAATTGGTACAGATACGGCCCAATAACGATGAAGATCAAACACGTAGAGTGGCGTGGCGGTAGAGCGAACTACCGACGCAGAATTCCAGAAGAGTTGCAGCACCATTACAACGGCAGCCGCTACTATTTTGTTTCGTTGGGTACCAAGGACCCGGCTGAGGCGGCAAAAAAATCTCAACAGGTTACAGCCCAATTAGACCGCGAGTGGAGGCTATTGCGTTCCAATGAAGGAGGCGATCTCGCACTTCTTGAGCAAGGCAGAGCCATCCTTAGAAAATACGGTTTAGAGCCGGGGCAAGGCGCTGTTTATGAGGCAAATGGCCTAGAGCCAGACGCTTTTGTGAATACACTTATTCACGAATCTCGCGACGAGGACGGCCATGCTCCTGGAGTCGTCAAGGAAAGACTGCCCGCCGACCTAAGAACGGCTGCTGAACTGTTTTATGCTGCCCCCGAAAAAGTCGATAACTTGATTGCTCCATACTTCTCGGAGGTCAAAGACAAGCATCTGTACTTTCACCCCAAACGTGCTGAGGACAGCCAATTTGACCGTTCGGTAGAAAGGTTTGTGCAGATTAACGGCGACTTGCCGATCAACCGCTACCATAGGCAGCACGGAAATGATTTTGTTCGGGAGCTGCTCAAGACCGTTAAACCAGCGACGGTGAAGCGATATCTCAATCAAATCAGACCAATCTTCAATACTGCGATCCGAGAGCTGAATGTCCGAATGGACAACCCACTCTCGGGCTTGATTATTCCTTCGCAAGCTACTGAATGGGAGCCAAGCAGACTGCCTTTTTCATTAGAGCAGGTTTGGGCGATTCAGCAGCGTTGTATTGAAGTAGACGACGAGCGTCGGTGGGTGATTGCGGCGCTCAGTGACACAGGAGCGCGAATGTCCGAAGTCGTTGGGCTGTTGCGCAACGATGTTTGTCTTGAAGCACCGATCCCCCACATCAAGATATCCCCAAATCAGATCAGAAGCCTAAAAACGAAAGCCTCTTTGCGTACGATTCCACTTGTTGGTGTGTCACTGTGGGCGGTCCGAAGGGCGGTAAATGCCGCCGAAAGCGATTGCCTGTTTCCAGGGCTAATCAAGAATGGAGATTTTAACAAGAATTCGGTATCGGCCACTTTGAATAAATGGCTGAAAGAACAAGGCTTAAGAGAGCACAAACAGTCCCTTCACAGCCTCAGGCATTCCCTTCGTGACCGCCTTAGAAACACCAATTGCCCACCCGACGTAATTGACCGAATTGGAGGTTGGAAGCGCGATGGTGTGGGCGAAGGCTACGGACTGGGGCATGATCTGTCTGTTCTCAACGGGTACCTGGGGCAGATGCTGAAAGCAGAAGCTGTGTGCGGGGAAAAAGTGCCACCTCTGGTCCGAAGTCTAGCCCAGTGATCCCATGTGAGGACTGAATCCAATAAGAGCAGGCAACCGAAGCCAAAGGAACTATGCCTAGGTCGCCTGCTCAGTCTTTTCGGTGTCTTAGAGTAAATGGCAGTCAGTGCTGAAGGCGGAAAGAAGAGGTTGCATTGACTCCAAGCAGCGCAAGTTCGTTATCCCCTTCCCTGCAGAACACCATAGCGGCCCTGACCACCCCTATTGGCAAGACTTTTTGCTATTACACTAGGCTATGACCAAATTCCAACAGTGCCCGCATCAGAGCATTTTAAGCGTCACGGATAGTGTCATCTTGCAGGGCAAATACCCAATCATCACTCACAATTTGCGCTAGTGTTTGAGGCCAGGAGTAGTCTGAAGAAGGCGTCAATTTTACCGAAGGTGTCAGCAGTAGACTTCAAAGCCCCAAAAAAGAATGGTGACACAAAGAGTGACGCCCACACTTTTCCCGTTGACCTAAGTTGCTGTAAATAAATAATACTGCCCGTACTATGCGCGGTAAACAATCCTGCCGGGGTCGCCAGCAACTCAGCGCGAGTCGGGTTTCGGGTTCGGTTTCACCGCTCAACCGCGATGGCGCGCTTACTTCGTACATGCAGTCCTGGCGATCCTGTTTGCCGTGCATACACTTCTTTTGGTGCAGTCGCCCTGAGAGTTTCTGCCTCTCTCAAATC
>NZ_JBXWSK010000011.1:0-68885 GCF_059613385.1 Ruegeria sp. BHSA162 | reverse complement strand
CCTGATCAACCGGTGGATTGTTCCGCTGGAAGAGGGCAAGGACATTCTGGGCCTTCAGTCGGGCGAAAAGTTCGAAGTTCCCTTCGACACGCTGGTCATCTTCTCGACCAACTTCCACCCGAACGAGATCTTCGACCAGGCCGCGCTTCGCCGGATCTTCTTCAAGATCAAGATCGACGGTCCGAACCAGGAAAACTTCCTGAAGATCTTCGCCATGGTGGCCCGCAAGCGCGGCATTCCGTTGGACGAGGCCGCGCTGGTGCATCTGCTGAAGGTCAAGTATCCGACCATCAACAATGTCTATGCAAACTATCAGCCGATCTTCCTGATCGACCAGATGATCTCGATCTGCGAGTTCGAGGGCATCCCCTATCAGATGAGCCCGGAATTGATCGACCGCGCCTGGGCGAACATGTTCGTCAAGGACGAGGAAATCGTTAAGTAAGATGGGCCCAAACCGCATTCCGCTTTGACATCGGGCGGGCTAGTCTGCGCATATGACGCAGATTCCCGCCCGGATTGACACCTGGTTTGCCGCCAGGGGTTGGTCCATCCACCCGCATCAACAGGCCATGATCGACCGGGCGCAGGCCCCGGCGACGCTGTTGATCGCGCCCACGGGCGGCGGCAAGACGATGGCCGGGTTCCTGCCCTCTCTGATCGAACTGGCCGATGGGCGGCACGCGGGGCTGCACACGATCTATGTCTCGCCGCTCAAAGCGCTGGCCGCCGACATCAAGCGCAACCTGCGCGGCCCGGCCGACGAGATGGGCTTGCCGATCCGGATCGAGGATCGTACCGGCGATACCACCCCCACCCAGAAGAAACGCCAGCGCGTGGACCCGCCGCATATCCTGCTGACGACCCCGGAAAGCCTGGCGCTGCTGACGTCCTACGAGGATGCGCCGCGCATGTTCCAAGGCGTTCAGCGCGTGATCGTGGACGAGATACATGCGTTGGCCGACAGCAAACGGGGCGACCAGTTGATGCTGGCGCTAACCCGCCTTCAGACCCTGTGCCCCGATCTGCGGCGCGTGGGCCTGTCGGCGACGGTCGAGGACCCGGACGCCATCGCGCGCTTTCTGGCCCGCCACCCCGACCCTTGCGACATCGTTCTGGCCGACCCCGGCCCCGACCCCGATATCGCCATGTTGCAAACGGCCGAAATGCCGCCGTGGGCCGGGGGCGGCGCGGCCTATGCCATCCCGGCGGTGCTGGAGCAGGTCCGGCAGCACAAGACGACGCTGATCTTCCACAACACCCGCGCTCAGGCCGAGATCTTCTTTCACAACCTGTGGCTGGCCAATGACGAAGGCCTGCCCATCGGCATCCACCATGGCAGCCTCGACCGGCAACAGCGCGAACGGGTCGAGGCGGCAATGGTCCGTGGCGACCTGCGCGCCATCGTCTGCACCGGCAGCCTTGATCTGGGAATCGATTGGGGCGACGTGGACCTTGTGATCCAGATCGGCGCCCCCAAAAACGTCAAGCGCCTGGTCCAGCGGATCGGGCGGGCCAACCACCGCTACAACGCGCCGTCCAAGGCCCTGCTGGTGCCTGCCAACAGGTTCGAGGTGGTCGAATGCGTCGCCGCACTGGAGGCCGCACGCGCGCACGATCTGGACGGCGAGCCGCGCGGCCCCGGCCCGCGTGACGTTTTGTGCCAACACATCCTGATCGCGGCCTGCGCCGGACCGTTCGATGCCGATGCCCTTTATGCCGAGGTCACCTCGGCCGGTCCCTATGCCGATCTGTCCCGCGCGGCCTTCGATGCCTGTCTGGAGTTCTGCGCAACTGGTGGCTATGCGCTGCGGGCCTATGACCGCTGGCAGCGCCTGCAACAGCGCCCCGACGGGTTGTGGCAGCTGCGTGACCCGCGCGCGGCGCAACGCATCCGCATGAACCTGGGCACGATCCAGGACAGCGATACCCTGAAGGTCCGGCTGAAACGCAACCGGGGCGGCAAACCCCTGGGCGAGGTCGAAGAGGCCTTTGCCGCATCGCTGACCCCCGGCGACACCTTCCTGATCGGCGGTCAGATCGTGCGCTATGAAGGGCTGCGCGAAACGGTTGTCGAGGTCACGCGCCGTGCGGACAAAAAGCCCAAGATCGCCACCTTCTCGGGCACCAAGTTCGCCACTTCGACCCAGCTGAGCGACCGCATCCTGCGGATGTTCGCACAGCCCGGCTGGCCGCAACTGCCCGAACATACGGGTGAATGGCTGGAACTGCAGCGCCGGATGTCGCGGCTGCCCGGGCGTGACCGGCTGTTGATCGAGAGCTTTCCCAATGACGGCCGCGAAAACCTGTGCGTCTACGGCTTTGCCGGACGCAACGCACAACAGACGCTGGGTCTGCTGCTGACCAAACGGATGGAGGAAACCGGGCTGGCCCCGCTGGGCTTTGTCGCGACCGACTATGCCACGCTGATCTGGGGACTGGACGCGGTGACCGACCCCAGCCCCCTGTTCCAGATCGAGGCCCTGCGCGACGGGCTGGACAACTGGCTGGCGGGCAACGCGGTGATGAAACGCACCTTCCGCGCGTCGGCCACCATCGCCGGGCTGATCGAGCGCAACACAGGTGGCCAACGCAAAAGCGGGCGACAGGCGACCTTTTCGTCGGACATCCTGTACGACACGCTGCTGAAATACGACCCTGACCACCTGCTGATGCAGATCACCCGCGAAGAAGCCATGCGCGGGCTGGTCGATTTCGGACGGATCGAGGCCATGATCGCGCGCATCGGCGACCGGATCGACCTGATCCGGCTGGACCGGGTGTCACCGCTGGCGGCGCCGTTGCTGCTCGAGGTGGGAAAGGTTCCAGTTAAGGGCGCGGCCGAAGAGCGGCTGCTGGCCGAAGAAAGCGCCCGTTTGTTGCGCGACGCCGGCCTGGAACCCGCCTGAAGAAACGACTTGCAAATCACGTCCCGACGGGCAAAGAACGGACCATGAACAGCCTTGAATTTTCGTTTGCGGGTGCCCGGCTGCGCGCCATGGGATCGGGCGCGCTTTGGTGGCCGGCGCACGATCTTCTTTGTGTTTCGGACCTGCACTTGGGCAAGTCATCTCGGATCGTTCGGCGGGGCGGACCGGCCCTTCCCCCTTATGACAACCGAGAGACCCTGTCCCGGCTGGCCGCCGATCTGGACACGACCGGCGCCAAGACGGTGGTATGCTTGGGGGACAGTTTCGATGATCTCGAAGCCTCGGAAACGCTGAGCGATGCAGATCGGCTCGAGATTTCTGCGCTGCAGGCCGGGCGGCTGTGGATCTGGATAGAGGGCAACCATGATCCGGGTCCCGTCGCGCTGAGCGGCACCCATCTGGCCGAGTGGAGCCAAGACGTGCTGGTCTTCCGCCATATTGCGGAACCCGACGCGCAAGGCGAAGTTTCAGGGCATTTTCACCCCAAGGTCCGGCTCAATGCGCCGGGCCGCATGATCTCGCGCCCGGCATTTTTGTTTGACCGGTGTCGGGTGATCATGCCGGCTTATGGGACATATACCGGAGGGCTGCGCAGCTCGGATACCGCGTTGTCTCAGTTGATGCAGCCGGACGCCCGTGCCATTCTGACGGGCCCGCAGCCACAGCTGACGGTGATGCCGCGTTAGCCGACAGCTGGTTCAGATCACACCGTCTTCTTCCAGTTTGGGTTTGTATTTGCGGCTGACGGGAACCAGATCATCGTTCCGAAGGCGCAGGTAGGTTTTGCCGTTGTTTTTCTGAATTTCCAGAATGGCCGCGTCCGTAACCCAATGGGATCTGTGGGTACAATGGCCCGAAATCGGCTCCATCTCAGCAATCGCGTCAGTAAAGCGCGACCGGATCGTAAAGGTTCCGCTGGTGGTCACCACATCAACGTAGTGATCCCGGACCGCAAGCCGCAGGATATCACCACGAAACCCGTCCGGCAGGCGGCTCACCAAACGGGGTTGGGGTGCTTCGATGACTTCGTCATTTTCAGGCGGGGCTTCGCCTTTGCTGACCAGAACCAGACCTGTGCTAAACAGCGCACCGTAGGTGCCAACCGCCAGCAAACCGGGGGCATCGTGGCCACTGGCAGCGCACAGGATCCACGTCAGGATCCACAACGCAGGCGTGAACAATACAAGGATCACCAAGGCAAACGCCACGTCCCGAACCGTCAGTCCGACATGGTCCAGACGATCCTTCACCAACTGCCGAGACCCCCACGTTGCCACAACCGCCAGAATCATCACTCCTGCCCAGAACGCCAGACGTACGGAAAAGGGTAGATCCATTTCTCGGAACGGTGGAAAAGTATAGGCGAGCAACGGGACGAACAGAATACCGGCGACCACCCTCTGAGGCGTGCATTCTGCAATGAATGGGCTCAGTTTTGACAACATATCAAAATCAATGAGCAGCATTTCGGGACCCAGCCCTTGTCCCTCAGACGCCCACTTATTCACTTCGTAACCGGCTGGAAACTCAAGCTTATCACGAAATGTCAGACAATCAAACACGTTTGCGGCGTGCTAGTGGGGTCGTTTCATCCCCACGTTGGCCCCGGGGCGGACGCTCCGCCCCAGGGCCGCCAGTGGTCAGGCCGTCAGGCCTTCGGGCTCGGGCAGGCCGTTCGACCGGCAACAGGCCGTCAGAGTGTTGGCCAACAGGCAGGCGATGGTCATCGGGCCAACACCACCGGGAACCGGTGTAATAGCGCCTGCGCGCTCGGCCGCGCTTGCATAGTCCACGTCGCCGACCAGCTTGGTTTTTCCATCACGCTCGATCCGGTTGATGCCAACGTCGATGACGGTGGCACCCTCCTTGATCCAGTCGCCAGGTACCATCTCGGGGCGGCCCACCGCGGCCACGACGATATCGGCGCGACGCACGACATCGGGCAAGTCTTTGGTACGGCTGTGCGCGATGGTCACGGTGCAGCTGTCGCCCAGCAATAATTGGGCCATCGGCTTACCCACGATGTTCGACCGGCCGATCACCACCGCATCCATGCCGGACAACGAGCCATGATGATCGCGCAACATCATCAGGCAGCCCAACGGCGTGCAGGGAACCATGGACTTCTGACCGGTGCCCAACAGACCAACGTTCGAGATGTGGAACCCGTCGACATCCTTGGCCGGGTCGATCGAGTTGATTACCAGGTCCTCATTCAGATGTTTGGGCAGCGGAAGCTGGACCAGAATGCCATTCACCGCGGGATCGTTGTTCAGCTTCTCGATCAAGGCCAGCAGATCTGCCTCGGACGTGTCGACATCCAGCTTGTGCTCGTATGAGTTCATGCCCACTTCGACAGTCATCTTGCCCTTGGAGCGGACATAGACCTGGCTGGCCGGATCTTCGCCGACCAGGACTACTGCCAGACCGGGGGTGATGCCGTTTTCTTCCTTGAGTTTTGCAACCTGGTCGGCGACTTGCGCGCGGACCTTGGCCGCAAAGGCCTTGCCGTCGATGACTTGAGCTACCATCCTTTGATCCCTTCTTTCAAAAAGCGGATCGGGCGCGAAGGGCGCCCGGTCATTCAGTCGGGGCCGAGCACGTTCTCCTCGCGCGCAATCGACCAATCAATCAAGATGCGCCAAAGCCTTTCGGTCAGATCGGGGTCCATGCCCACCTCAACCGAGTTCGAACGCACCTTTTGCACCACATCCTCGACACGCTCGGGAATTCGGGCCGGCAGGCCCTCGCCCGGTTTCAATTCGGACGCGCGATCGATGTAGGTTGCGCGCGTCGCCAACAGTTCGATCAGTTGGCGGTCCAGCTTGTCGATCTGAACCCGCAATTCCTGCATGGAATGACAGTCCTGCGGCAGTGTCAGAGTGGGCATCGCAATCTCCTCATGGCCCGGGGATTCCCCGGACCACGAGATGTCTTATTCAGCGGCTTAGAACAAGCCCTCGATCTGCCCTTCGTCGTTGAGGCGGATTGTCTCAGCCGCCGGTTTGCGGGGCAGACCGGGCATGGTCATGATCTCACCGCAGACCACCACGATAAAGCCGGCACCCGCCGACAGGCGCACCTCGCGCACCGGAACCGAGTGGCCGGTGGGCGCGCCGCGCAGCGACGGATCGGTCGAGAAGGAATACTGTGTCTTGGCCATGCAGACCGGCAGATTGCGGTATCCGGCGGCTTCCCATTCCTTCAACTGGTTGCGGATCTTGGCATCGGCCAGAACCTCGTCGGCGCGGTAGATGCGCTTGGCGATGGTCTCGATCTTCTCGAACAGGGACATTTCGTCAGGGTAGATCGGCGCAAAATTCGCGGTACCGGCATCTGCCAGTTCAACGACTTTTTTTGCCAGATCTGCAGATCCTTCCGAGCCCAGTTCCCAATGCCGCGACAGAACCGCCTCAACCCCATGTTCGGCGCAGTAGTCCTTGACCGCCTGAACCTCGGCATCGGTATCGGTGACAAAGTGGTTGATCGCCACGACGACCGGCACGCCGAAGGATTTCACGTTCTCGATATGGCGGCCCAGGTTGGCACAGCCCGACTTTACCGCGTCGACGTTTTCCGCGCCCAGATCGGCCTTGGCCACGCCGCCATTCATCTTCATCGCGCGAACCGTTGCAACCAGCACCACGGCCGACGGCGCAATGCCTGCCTTGCGGCACTTGATGTTCATGAACTTCTCCGCGCCCAGATCGGCCCCGAAACCGGCCTCGGTCACGACATAGTCGGCTACCTTCAGCGCGGTCTTGGTCGCGATGACCGAGTTGCAGCCATGCGCGATGTTGGCAAACGGGCCGCCATGCACGAAGGCCGGGTTGTTTTCCAGCGTCTGCACCAGGTTGGGCTGCATCGCGTCTTTCAGAAGAACGGTCATCGCGCCTTCGGCCTTGATGTCGCGGCAATAAACCGGGGTCTTGTCACGGCGGTAGGCCACGATGATGTCGCCCAGGCGCTTTTCAAGATCCTTCAGGTCGTTGGCCAGGCACAGGATCGCCATGACCTCGGACGCAACGGTAATGTCGAAACCTGCTTCACGCGGGAAACCGTTCGACACGCCCCCCAAAGAGGCCGTGATCTGGCGCAGGGCGCGGTCGTTCATGTCGACGACCCGGCGCCAAACGACGCGGCGGGTATCGATTTCCAGCTCGTTGCCCCAATAGATGTGGTTGTCGATCATCGCCGACAGCAGCGAGTGGGCCGAGGTGATGGCGTGGAAGTCACCGGTGAAGTGCAGGTTCATCTCTTCCATCGGAACGACCTGCGCATAGCCACCGCCCGCGGCCCCCCCCTTCATGCCGAAGTTCGGACCAAGCGAGGCCTCGCGGATACAGATCATCGCATTCTTGCCGATCCGGTTCAGGCCATCACCCAAACCGACGGTTGTGGTGGTCTTGCCCTCGCCCGCGGGCGTCGGGTTGATTGCAGTCACAAGGATCAGCTTGCCATCTTCGCGGTCCTGGACCGAGTTGATGAAATTCTGGCTTACCTTGGCCTTGTCATGGCCGTATGGCAGCAGATCGTCGCTCGAGATGCCGATTTTTGCACCAATCTCCTGGATTGGCTTCTTGTTCGCCTCGCGAGCGATTTCAATGTCGGATTTGTAGCTCATTGGGCAAGATCCCTGATTGAATTCCGTGCAAAACCGACGCCGCGCGTCGGTGCTGTCAAATCCATACCGTTGTGTACGGTTTGAATGGATGTGGATTCCGACATTTTCAGGCCGCGAAACGGCGTAGGACTTGTTCGGACGTATCTAATCGGAAACCGCCGTCTGCTTTGGGTTCCATGCGCGCTGATCGGGGACGAACAGGGTCAGACTGTCTCCGAGCCTCAGAAGCCCCGGCCGTTCGATCCAAGCGGTCACCCCGCGCCGGCCCTGTGCGGCCGGTTTGAAGCGGGCGCCGTGCCCCGGTGACTCTGCTTCGATTTCACGTCCGGGCAGGACACAAGGGCGGTTCTCCATATCGACGGTCAGGGTCAATCCCGTATCCGCCTGCAGCCGAGACGAGGGCGGAACATGCGTGAAATCCGGAATGCCCTCGACAACGATACTTGCACCCAAAAGGGCCGGATCCAGCCGGTCCACGCCCATGTCAGAAGCAATGGCCGCCATTTCCTCGGCAGCCAGGATCGTCAGCTGTCGCACGTTACGGATTTCGGTGCCTTCCGGGTACAGATTCTTGACCCGCACGCAGGATGGTCGATTGAGTCCTTCATGACGCGCGCCAATGTCGCCCGAGAACCCTAGGTCGAGCTGCGGCACCGGCTGAGCCCGCAGGGATTGCCCGGCGGGAACGTGGCCCAACCAGACGACCCGGGCCTTGAATTCGGTTTCACGCAGGACAGGCATGCCATTTCCTTTCGACAGCGGATCAAAGTTCGCTGCAGCCTAACGCTCGCTGCCCTGATGAAAAGGCCGAAAAGAAAAGACCCGGCTCTGGGGCCGGGTCTCTTGCGTCATGCCGAAGGTTCAGGCTCCATCCCGCCCTCGGGCGGGGTCTTCTTGACCTTGGTCTTGGGAATCGCCGTCACGCTCGCGGCATTGCCGTGATCGGACTTGTCGCTTTCGTCGTCACTCTCATTCGGCGGTTCGCCATTCATGACGCGCTTGATTTCGTCACCCGTCAGAGTTTCGTATTCAAGCAGACCCTGAGCCAGACGCTCCCATTCTTCCTTGTATTCGGTCAGGATCTGATGGGCGCGGTCATATCCCTGCTGGATCAGCCGTTTGACCTCTTCCTCGATCAGTTCCTTGGTATGGGCCGAAACCGAGAACCCGGCCGTGTTGCCCTGATAGCCTTCATGCGCCTCGGCATAGTCGATGTTGCCGACCTTGTCGGACATGCCCCAACGCATCACCATGGCCCGCGCCAATTGGCTGGCCTGCATGATGTCGCCGGCCGGGCCGTTCGAGACGTGGTCTTCACCGTATTTGATGACCTCGGCCGCCTTGCCCGCCATGGTCATGGCCAGCTTCTGCTCACATTCGTCCCTGTGATAGTTCAGCTGGTCCATTTCAGGCAGGCTTACCACCATGCCCAGCGCGCCGCCGCGCGGGATGATCGTGGCCTTGTAGACCGGATCGCACAACGGCAGGGTCATGCCGACCACGGCATGGCCGGCCTCGTGATAGGCGGTCTTTTCCTTCTGGTCCTGGGTCAGCACCATCGAGCGGCGCTCGGCCCCCATCATCACCTTGTCCTTGGCGTTCTCGAAGTCTTCCATGGTGACAAAGCGCCGACCGACACGTGCGGCCATCAGCGCGGCTTCGTTAACAAGGTTGGCAAGGTCAGCCCCCGAGAAGCCGGGTGTGCCGCGCGCGATGATGCGCAGATCGACATCCGGACCCAAAGGCGTCTTGCGGGCGTGAACGCCAAGAATCTTTTCGCGACCTTTGATGTCCGGGTTGCCGACGGTCACCTGACGGTCAAAGCGGCCCGGGCGCAGCAGCGCCGGGTCGAGCACGTCCTTGCGGTTGGTTGCAGCCAGGATGATGACGCCCTCGTTTGCCTCGAACCCGTCCATCTCGACCAGAAGCTGGTTCAGGGTCTGTTCGCGTTCGTCGTTGCCGCCGCCATATCCGGCACCACGGTGGCGACCCACGGCGTCGATCTCGTCGATGAAGACGATGCAGGGCGCGTTCTTCTTGGCCTGTTCGAACATGTCGCGCACGCGGGACGCACCCACACCGACGAACATTTCCACGAAGTCCGAACCCGAGATGGTAAAGAACGGCACGCCGGCCTCACCCGCAATTGCACGGGCCAGCAGCGTCTTGCCGGTGCCCGGAGGGCCAACCAGCAGCGCACCTTTCGGGATCTTGCCGCCAAGGCGCGAGAATTTCTGCGGGTTGCGCAGGAATTCGACGATCTCTTCCAACTCTTCCTTGGCCTCGTCGATGCCCGCCACGTCGTCAAAGGTCACGCGGCCGTGCTTTTCGGTCAGCATCTTGGCCTTGGACTTGCCAAAGCCCATTGCGCCACCTTTGCCGCCGCCCTGCATCCGGTTCATGAAATAAACCCAGACGCCGATCAGCAGCAGGAAAGGCAGCAGCGTAATCAGGAAAGACTGGAAGCCCGATTGCTGCTGCTTTTCGGCCCGCACGGGGATGTCTTTCTCGATCAGCAGCTTGGTGACTTCGGCATCACCGGGCTTGATCGTGACGAAATTCCCGCCGGAACTGGTTGTGTAACGGATCTGCTCACCATCCAGCGTCACGCCTTTTACGTCGCCTGCTTCGACGGCGCTTACGAAATCCGAATAGGTTTTTTCATTGCTCTGGAGGGTTCCTCCCGGTCCGCTGAACAGATTGAACAGTGCAAGGATCAACAGGAAGAGAACGACCCAGAAGGCTATATTGCGAGCGTTGCCCAAGAAAATTCTCCCAAAAGACATCGGCAGATGAGGCGCTGCCGGGTTGCCTCTTAAAATAGAGATGATTGAAGCAGGTTCAATGCGATAAAAAAGAAGCCGAAAACTCGGGGAATTTCAGGTCCATTTCAAACGTCCATCCGTTCAAAAAACCGGCAAATGGCGCGGACACGATTTGGTCGCCCAGCCAAACGGCGGGCGTGACCATCAGCACCATGCGCGGCACCCCTGTCGCGCGCCAGTCGGGTACTTGTGGCAACCCGGTCTCGCCAAGCGCACGGATCTGTGCTCCGGGCGTGTCCGGTCCTGTCGCGATCCAACGCCCGTCCCAGAGTTCGGCCGGTCGGGCCACGCATGCCGAAACGGCGGTCAGCTCTCTGCAAAACCACGAACTATTCCCGTCCGTCAGGATTTGACAACCGCTCAGCGTCGACGAACGTCCCGCAATAACGGCCTGTACGACCTGCTCGACTTTGCTTTGCCGCGGCGGGTACCCCGGACCCGAGATCCGCTGGAGGATACCGACTACAAGCCGACGCTGTATTTCCTCAGGTAGCGCGGCAAAACCGGCGCGATCCACACGCACCGCACAGGCTTTCTCTTTCGCAAATCGGCGGGCGGATTCCTGCGCAAAATGCTCAAGCGCCCGGTTCGCACGCCCGAGGTTCGCGGCAACGCGGGACAAAGTTTCAGCCGTAATCCCCAAGCCGGACAGATGGCCCAACGCCTCGCGGGCCTTGATCCGGTCAAAGCGCAGGTCCTGATTCGAAGGGTCTTCGATCCATCGCACCCCCTCAGCCTCTAGGTAGTCCCGCAAGGCGGTGCGCATTTCGCCCAGCAAAGGTCGCCAAAGCGTGACACCCTCCAGTTCGCGCGCGAAAGACATGGCCGACAATCCGCGCACGCCAGCGGCGCGCCCTAGACGCATCAACACGGTTTCCGCCTGATCATCTGCGGTATGGCCCAGAGCGACCGCAGGAATGTCCTGCGACACCGCCCAGTCCCGCAGCAAACCGTAGCGCGCCTGCCGAGCCTGATCCTGCAGGTTTCCCGACCGGTCCCATCCCGTCCATTTCAGAGTGACATGGGACACGCCCAAATGTGCACATGTCTCGGAAACACTGGCGGCCTCGGCGGCCGCATCCGGCCTCAGGCCGTGATCGACAGTGGCCGCAAACAGCCGAACATCTTCATCCCGGGCGATCCGGACCAAAAGATGCAGCAATGCAAGCGAGTCGCTTCCACCGGACACGGCCACGCCCAGTCGCGACGGAAGCGTTTCGGGCAACAGCGCCCTGACGCGCTCCGGAAGGATGTCGGCTGGTGAGTTCAAGAACAGCTCAGCGACGCCATTTCCTCGGTTGCCGTGGCCACAAAGGCCGACGACGGGAACCGGACGCCGACTTCTCCAAGCGTGATACAAGCCTGCTCAACCTGGCCCAACCGACCCAATGCTGCCCCAAGTTCGTACAACGCCTCGGGGGCCACCGGCCCTTCGGAATCGCCAGTAAAGCTGGCAAGGAAGGCCCGGGCCGCTTCGCGGGTATCACCCAGCCCTTCCAGGGCCTGTCCTCGCCTCAGGTTGGCTTCGGGGGCCAGCGGGCTGCCGGGATACGCGCTGTCAAATTTCGCAAAAAGATCGGCCGCCGTCTGGAAATCTCCGTCCGCAAGGGCTTGCGACGCGGCATCAAAATCGGCTTGTTCACCTACGGCCAGTTCGACCTGGTCGCCGTCGGCGGCATCGCCGGGCGTCGTCACCGGAGCGGTGATGGCCGCTGTGTCGCTATCTCCACCCAATGTCGGTGTGCCTTCGCCGGTGAACTCGCAACCGGGTTCCAACTCGCAGAGACGGAACTCCAGATCTCCGATCCGGTTGGTTCCGTCCGTCACGACATTCTGAACACGCTGATTCAGTTGCTCGGTCTGCCGAGTCAGCCTCTGCAACTCGGCCTCGATGGCGTCAACGCGTTCCAGTATCGAACTGCCGGACAGGTTCGGCGCGGGCGAGCCTGTCGTGGAAAACTCGCGCTTGAGCCGTTGGATTTCGACATGCAGCACCGTCAGTTCCTGGCGAATATCGGCCAGAGTCTGCTGATCCTGCGCTTGCGCGCCGCTGGCAAGGGTCAAAGCCGCCGCCAGAACCAATCCCGCAATTCTCATCCTGTTACCCCGTTGTGGAACCGGTCAGCACGGTGACCGCGCGGCGGTTCTTGGAATAGCATTCCTCGGTGCTACAGATTTCGATCGGGCGCTCCTTGCCATAGCTGATCGTCTGCAGACGGTTTCCGGCCACACCGCGAGAAATCAGGTATTCACGCGCTGCATTCGCCCGACGGGCGCCCAGCGCAAGGTTGTATTCCCGCGTGCCCTGTTCATCCGCGTGACCTTCGATCGTGGCGACGTAGTCGGTATTGGCCAACAGCCACTGGGCCTGCCCCTGAAGGATCGTCTGCGCCTCGGGCGAGAGCGTGGACTGATCCACGGCAAACAGGACCCGGTCACCGATCGCCTGCTGGAAATAGGCGGGCGAACGTGGGTCGCTGGGAGAACCCGGGACGATTGCGCCGTTGCCGCCGGCGCCACCGCCCAAAGCCGAGGGATCGTTGTTGGTACATGCGGCCACCAGCGCCAGCGCGCCCAGAGCCGCAAACTTGCTCAATACGTTCATTTCTGTTGCCTCTTGTCCCGTTTGTTTATTGACGTCTGTCTATCACAGCCAGCCTGCCTTGTGAACTTCGGCGCGACCGGCGGTCTCTTAATTCAACAGTGGCCCCCAGGACGGGTCACTGCCACCGTCCGGGGTGCGTACGGGGCGCAGGTTTCGGCCCGAAATGTCGACCGAGTACAGGGTCGAACGCCCGCTGGCGCCCTGGGTTTCCCGCGCAAACATTATGACCCGGCCATTGGGCGACCATGTGGGCCCCTCGTCCAGGAACGAGGCGGTCAACAGCCGCTCCTCGCTACCGTCCAGTCGCATCACGCCGATATGGAACCGGCCCTTGTTCTGCTTGGTAAAGGCCACCAGATCTCCGCGTGGTGACCAGACGGGCGTCCCATAGCGCCCCTGGCCAAAGCTGATGCGAGTCGCCTCACCGCCATTTGCCGGCATGATGTACAGCTGAGGGCTGCCGGACCGGTCGCTCTCGAAAACGATCCGCGATCCGTCGGGCGAATAGCTGGGCGCGGTTTCAATTGCGGGCGTGTTGGTCAGGCGCACGCTTTGCCCGGACGCCAGATCCATTTTCCACAGATCCGTATTGCCGCCCTGCGTCAGCGAGTAGACGATCGAGCGGCCATCAGGCGAAAAGCGCGGCGAGAAACTCATCGTACCTTCCTGAGTCTGCAATTCCTGCCGCTTGACCCGGCCAACATCCAGAACGTAAATCCGCGGCCGGCCGCTTTCATAGCTGGTGTAGAGCAGCCGGTCGCCCGTTGGCGAAAAGCGCGGGGCCAGAACGATCGCGGCACTGTCGGTCAGGTACTGAACATTCGCCCCGTCATAGTCCATGATGGCCAGCCGCTTGCGGCGCTGATCCTTTGGGCCGGTTTCCGAGACAAAAGCCACGCGGCTGTCGAAATAGCCTCCCTCACCGGTAATGCGGCTGTAGACCTGATCAGCCACCTTGTGCGCCATTCGGCGCCAGCCCTCGGTTGTACCGGCAAATTGCAGGCCGTTGCCCAACTCCTGACCCGAGAATACATCCCAGACACGGAACCGGACGGACAGGGTATTGCCCGAGACATTCACCGCGCCGGTGACCAGCGCATCGGCATTGATCGCCTTCCAATCCGCAAATTGGACCGGCGCTTCGAAACTGCTAACACGGCTGATGAATGCATCCGGCGAAATCTCACGGAACAGGCCGGTTCCGGTCAGGTCCTCGGCGATGACGCGGCTGATGTCAGCCGCAAACTGGCTGGCCGCCGGACCGTCCGGTACAAAGCTGGGCACCGCAAATGGCAAAGGTTCGATGATGCCTTCATCCAATTCCAGCCGAAGTGGGCCGGTTTGCGCAGACACGGGGGCCGACAGAAGGGTCAGGCCAACGAAGAGGCTGGTCAGAAGTTTCATCATTTGATCCGCATCCTCTCGGGATTGAAGGTGATCTCAATATCCTTCCAATGCTCGTATTTGTCAGCAGGAAGGTCATATCCTTTTGCTCCGCAGCGCAGAATCGCACGCCGGGCGGCCTCGTATGCCTGTTTTGCGGCCCCGTCCGAGCCGCCGGAGCTATCCAGAAGTTGCAGGCTGCCGGGAACGATCGAGCCGTCGCGGTTCAGCGAGAAACCGATCACCACAACGGTCTTGAGCGCATCGGTCGACAACGAGCCCACGTTCCAGCACCGCGAAACAGCAAGGCGCATCGCATCCTTTTCGCCGCCTGTGAGAGGCGGACCGGACGGCTCGGACGCACCGCCCAAGGCCTCGGCCAGCGCGTCATTGATCGCGGCCTCGTCGGGTTCCGCAGCCTGTTCGACAGGCTCGGCGGTCGCGGTCTGTTCGGTTTCCGGAGGCTTGGGCCGATTGGGCCGAACCCGGGGACGCGGCGAGCTTTGTGGCGACAGGTCCTTGGCCTCTTCCGCCTCGGTCACGATCTGGTCCGTGGCTTCCTCGGGCGCGGTCTGGTCTTGCTGCTCCTGCTGGATCTCAGCCCCTTCATCCAGCGAAACCGCCGGTGTTTCGATATCGTCCGGCTTTGCATCCAGTGGCGGCGGAGCGATGGGTTCGGGGGCCACCTTGTCCGCCGGGCGGGGCTGGGACTCGGGCAGCGCCGGCAAAACCGCAACCTCGGGTTCCGGTTCATCCAGTACCGGAGGCCGCTCGATCACTTCGGGTTCGGGTGGAGTCTCAACTGCCTCGGGTTGCGGCTCGGGCTCCGGTTCAGGTGGCGTGACCGGCTCGGGGCGCGGCTGTTCTTCGACCGACGGCTCCGGCACTTCGGGTGCCGGGGGTTGTACGATCGGATCTTCCAATGCGTTGGGGGGCGTCGGAACTTCGGGCGCATCGCTTTGCGCCGTCAGGGCAGCGAATTGCTCAGCCGAAACCACCGACACCTCCTGCACTGCAAAAGGCAGCGGCTCGGATCGGAACGTGCCGCCGAACAGGGCCCATCCGATCAATGTCACATGGGCAATCGCCGAAATCTTGGTGCCGGTATCCACCGCGCAGCCTCACTCTCCGCCCGCGTCCAGCGCCGGCCCGCCAGTATCGGTGACAAGGCCCACATTCGAAAACCCGCCGGCATTCAACGCACCCATGACCTGCATGACCTGCGCATAAGGAATGGCGCCATCGGCCCGCAGGTAGACGCGGTCGCTGCTGCGCTCGGCAGCAATGGCGCGCAGCTTACCGATCAACTCGTCGCGGGACACCTCGGAGGTCTGTATCTGAACCCGCCCGTCGGCTGTCAGCGTGACGGTCAACGGTTCCTCGTTGTCGCCGGGCAGAGCGCTGGCGGCGGTTTTGGGTAGATCAACCTCGACCCCCACGGTCATCAGCGGAGCCGCGACCATGAAGATGATCAGCAGCACCAGCATCACGTCGACAAAGGGTGTGACGTTGATTTCACCCATCGGCTGCGCACGCCCGCGCCGCCGTCCTCGGCGTCGTCCGTTGCCGCCAGACGATTGCTGGATCGCCGCACCCATGTCAGCTGTCCAACTGGCGGGACAGAATGGTTGCGAATTCGTCGGCAAAAGCCTCGTACCCGCCAACGATGCGATCGCTGTCCGCGCTAAGTTTGTTGTAGAAGATTACGGCCGGAATTGCGGCCAGCAGGCCAAGACCGGTCGCCAGCAAAGCTTCGGCGATTCCCGGCGCCACGACGGCCAGGTTTGTGTTCTGCTGTTCGGCGATTTCGATGAAGGCGTTCATGATGCCCCAAACCGTACCGAACAGGCCGATGAACGGCGCGGTCGAACCCACGGTCGCAAGGATCGAAAGACCCTTTTGCAAACCCTCGGCCTCTTTGGCGATGGCCACATCCATCGAACGATCGATCCGGGCCTGTGCGCCGGCTATGAGTCCACCGTCGGCGCGGTGCGAGCGGCGCCACTCGATCATGCCGGCTGCGAAGATCTTTTCGGAACTGCCATCCGGCTGCGTTCCGATCTGTTCAAACAACTCGTCCAGCGGGTTGCCCGACCAGAACGCCTCGTCGAACACCTGCGCTTCGCGTCGCGCGCTGCGATAGGTGATTAGCTTTTGAATGATGATCGACCATGACCAGAAGGATGCGACCACAAGGATCAGCATCACCACTTTCACGATGAATGTCGCACGGGCGAACAGCCCCCACATGGAGAAATCGATCTCCTGCGCCAGCGCCAGCGTTTCAGCTTCCATGAACCTGCTCTTTGTTTTGCCTGACAGCCGTTGATTGGCCTTGTTTTGCCAAACGCTAGCGTAGTTAGGGGCAAATTGCCAACAGAACCACAGGGGCTGAGCAAATTGTTACAGCAATGCGCGAATCTCTGCCGGGAGCCGGATCGGACGGCCATCCTGATTAACGCAAACGGCTGTCACGGTCGCGCGGAAGACTTCGGTCTCGCCGCGCCGGATGAGTTGAGCCATGGTCAGTCGCACGCCGGAAATCGCGACGACCTCGGTTTCGACCAGCAACTCGTCGTCGAACCGCGCAGACGCCAGATAGTCGGCCTCGACCCTTCGCACGACCCAGATGATACCAGCCTCGCGCATTGCGTTCTGGTCATTGCCCAGGTTGCGCACCCAATCCGACCGGGCGCGCTCGATATAGCGCAAATAGTTGGCGTGATAGACCACGCCCCCCATGTCGGTGTCCTCGTAGTAGACGCGGACGGGAAAGACATGCTTCATTGCGTCGGCTCCATGCGTGCGAACAGCCGCAGCGCATGGGACGGGTCCCGCGCCACCGCCGGCAAAACCGGATCATAGGCTGCACGGATCAGCGCGGCAATGTCGGGCCGCAGGATCGTGGTGTCTCCCGCCACGGCCAGGGGCGAGCGCTCTCGGAAGGCTGTATCCGACCACAAAAGAATGGTCTGAACGACCTGCGACAACGCCAGCGTTTCGGCCGAAACTTTCGACAGCTCACTGTCCATCCTCACAAAGACAAACGCAGCACGGATCGCGCCGTCCGGATCGAACCTGAAGGCTCGATACTGGTTGGCTCCGCCAGCATCGAGCCGCTCGACCAGTGGCGCGAGGTCCGGGATCAGCCGGTCAAGGTCAGGCACTTCAAGCAGCTCGGCCCAATCGCGAAAAAAGAACACCATGCAGTTGGCGCCCAACTCGGGGTCGGTCTCGGCCATCTTATGGCCGGCCAGTGCCACGACCGCCTCGAACGCGCCTTTGACCGTTTCTAGCGTCTTGTCTTCCACACCAAATACGATCGGCACGATGGGCCGTCCCCAACGTGCGAAAAGATAGTTCCCGTCCGCGCGGCAAAACAACTCGGCAACACCCTCAGGCGTCATTGGCAATTCCCTCTTTTTTCAGTCTCGGGGCCGTTGTTTACTGTCGCAAACAAAGATATGCCCACGACAAACGCCATGTTGCCAGGCGTTACCGACACTACCAGAACAGACGGTCTCGGCCATCTCTGACAAGGACGAAACATCGACCCAATGCTTTCCTGGATCAGAAGAAATCCGCCACAGCACAAAGGACGGCTAACTCCTGAATTTGACCGCGTCTACCATTATCACATCAGAAAAACAGCCGGCTCTTCGTTGAATGCGGCGTTCCTGTCGGCGTTCGCCGGCAAGCGTGTGACAGTGAAAGCTCTTGCGGGCGCCCCCAAACACCGAATTGCCGGCGAGATCGGACCTGCGGTCGGCTGGAACGAGCGGCTGATAAAGGCGGGCAGCTTTGCCTACGCGTTTTCACATTCGCCGTTCCATTCACTAAAGGTGCCTGCCAAGACCTGCACATTTACTGTGTTCCGCGATCCGGTCGAGCGGGCCTACAGCCACTTTTTGATGCTGAAAGGGTATATTGAAAACGGCGTCGATCACCCCTGCCTGGCATCCGAAGGCGATTGGGCGAAGGGCGACTTTGCCGATTTCATCGCATCCGCTGACCGCGATCACCTGCTGCGTCATCTTTATATGTTCAGCGAAAACTTCGACGTGGACGAGGCTGTCGAGGCTGTGTCCTCTCTAGATCAAGTCGGTTTCTTTCACGAACTCGGCAATTTGCTTGAAAGCGCCTAGGCGTTGTTCTCGGTGGACTTGCCTATGCGCCACGAAAACAGGTCGTTGTCACGCAAAAAGCTGTCTGCGGAAGAATTGGCCGCATTCCGTCCTCATTTCGAACCCGAGTACGAGATGCTGGTGAAAATCCGCGAGCGTAAAGGCTGATCTACAGTCGTCAGCCAAACAGGTCGCTCTGTCCCTTGGGCGCGGCCATGCCCAAATGCGTCCAGGCCTTCTGCGCCAGCATCCGGCCGCGCGGCGTGCGTTGGATCAGGCCCTGTTGCAGCAGATAGGGCTCGATCACTTCCTCCAGCGAGTCGCGGCTCTCGGACAAGGCGGCCGACAAGGTCTCGATCCCTACCGGGCCACCGCCATAATTTTCGGCGATCAGTTTCAGATAGCGGCGGTCGGCGCCGTCCAAGCCCAGATTATCGACGCCCAACCGCGTCAGCGCGCCATCGGCCAATTCGCGCGTGATGCGGCCGTCGCCCTCGACGATGGCGAAATCCACGACCCGCCGCAGCAGCCGCCCGGCGATACGGGGGGTGCCCCGCGACCGGCGCGCGATCTCGCGCGCCCCGTCGTCATCGGCCGGCGCGCCCAGCTTGCGAGCGTTGCGGGTGACGATCTCATGCAGTTCGTCCACGGTGTAGAATTGCAGCCGGGTGGGAATGCCGAACCGGTCGCGCAGCGGGGTGGTCAGCAGGCCCATCCGCGTGGTCGCCCCGACCAGGGTAAAGGGCTGCAGTTCGATCCGCACGGTACGGGCCGCGGGGCCCTCGCCGATCACCAGATCCAGCTCGAAATCCTCCATCGCCGGGTACAGCACCTCTTCCACCGCCGGATTCAGGCGGTGAATCTCGTCGATGAACAGCACGTCGCGCTCTTCGAGGTTGGTCAGGATCGCCGCAAGATCCCCGGCCTTGGCCAGAACCGGCCCCGAGGTCATGCGGAAGTTCACCCCCAGCTCGCGCGCCATGATCTGCGCCAGCGTCGTCTTGCCCAAGCCCGGAGGGCCGTGGAACAGCGTGTGGTCCATCGCCTCGTTCCGCTGGCGGGCCGACTGGATGAAGATGCGCAGATTGGCCCGCGCCTCGGCCTGGCCGATGAATTCGTCCAGCCCCTGCGGGCGCAAGGCGCGATCGTTGTCCTCGGGCAGAGGCTGCGGGCGCAGGGTCGGGTCGGCATCAACCATTCATTCAGCCTTTCGGAGCCAGCAGTTTCAACGCCGCGCGGATCAATTCGGCCTCGCCGGCATCGGGCAGGTTGGCGGCGGCCTCGGCCACGGCCGATGCGGCCTCGGACGGGCCATAGCCCAGGTTTGTCAGCGCCGACAAAGCACCCGCCGATGCCGCACCCGCGCCGGGTTTCGGGCCCCGCACCGGGGCCGGCGCCGGGTCTGCGGGTTCATCCACCTCGGCCACGGGGCCGTCCATCGCCTCGGTCACCGAGCCGCCCATCGCCATGACGCCGGGCGCCTTGTCTTTCAGGTCCAGCACGATGCGCTGCGCGGTCTTGGGCCCGACGCCTTTGGCCGCCTTTACCGCGCCCCAATCGCCCAGCGCGATGGCCCGGCTGACCCCGTCCGGCCCCAGCGCGCCCAGTATGGCCAGAGACACCTTGGCCCCTACCCCTTGAACCGAGCAGAGCAGCCGATGCCACTCTTTCTCGACCAAAGACAGAAAGCCATAAAGCTGCATCAGGTCCTCGCGCACCACCAGATCGGTGTACAGCGAGACCGCCTCGCCCACCCCAGGCAGGGCCGCCATGGTGCGGTCCGAGCAATAGACGATGTAGCCGACCCCGCGCACGTCGATCAGAAGGTGATCCGCCGCGCGGTAGTCGATGCGTCCGGTCAGTTTGCCGATCATGTGGCCACCTGCTTGATGCGCGCCTGCGGTGTCGCACCGTAGAACGCATGACAGATCGCGATCGCCAGCGCATCCGCGGCGTCGGCCCCCTTGGGCTGGCATCCCGGCAGTTGAAGTTTGACCATGTGCAGAATCTGTTCCTTCTCGGCGTGCCCCACGCCCACCACGGTTTTCTTGACCCGGTTGGGCGCGTATTCGCCCACCGGCAACCCAGCCTGCGCCAAGGTCAGCAACGCCACTCCGCGCGCCTGACCCAGCTTCAGCGTCCCGGCGCCGTCCTTGTTGACAAAGGTCTGTTCGATGGCTGCCTGGTCGGGCTGATGTTCGGCGATCACCTCGACGATCTGGTTGTGCAGCGACAAAAGCCGCTCGCCCAGATCATCCCCGTCGGATTTGCACAGGCCGTTGGCAACATGGCTCAGTCGGCTGCCATGTGATTCGATGACGCCCCACCCCAGGGTTCGCAGCCCCGGATCAATGCCCAGAATTCGCATGTTGTGCCTCGGCCTGCTCGGGTTTTCATTGTCTTTTCTCTCGATTAGCACGAAGCGTGAACATTTTCCAAGAAAATTGATCCGGCACCCAAATGCGACACGCCTGTTCCGTCCGCGACAACTCGGACGCATTGCGACCCTAGAAAGTCTGAAACCGACACATTCCCAAAGCAGTTTTCACCAATAATTTAAGGGACTTTCATCATTTTCGAAGCATTGCAAAAACTGCATAGGACACATGCAGTTTCAGCACTTGCAAGGTCAATCCGACATCACTAACTGGCCCGAGAATTCGACATTCAAACGTCAACACTGAACAGAAGGAAGCAGGATATGGCTGCAATTGACACAACCCGCGCCTCGATTGGCTCGTTTGGCCTTGTCGGCCGTATCGGCGCCTTTCTGGCATCCGTCGTGAACGCCGTTGTCGCCTGGAACGACGCACGCGTGACGCGCAACGCATTGAACGGTCTGAGCAACCGTGAACTGGAAGATATCGGCCTGTGCCGCGGTGACATCGACGAAGTCACTGCGGGCCGCCGCCGTCTGTACTGAAACCACCCACTCTCGCCCCTATCCTCCCTCGGGGCAGCACAGAAACACCGCGGACCGAAAGGTACGCGGTGTTTTTGTCTTTTGAAGGCTCTTTAGGAGAGAGAGTTCAGTAGAGAATCTTGTTCAGCTGTGTCGAAAGGGCCTGCGACAATGGATCGATCTGCATGATCCACGCGCCCGCCTGTTCAACCGATGTCCCTTCGTTCAGGGCATCCACCCGATATTGGTATCCGGTCGGACCGAGATTGGACAGCAGGAACGCTTTGAAAGCAAAAAATCCGCACAGGCACAGCAACAGAACCTTGGCCGGAACCGCCGAGCGTACCCGCTGGGGTTTCATGACGACCAGACCATCTTTGCGCATGGTCGCGCGATAGCCACGGCTCATCTTGTTGTGTTTCTTTGTCAGCCGATGAACGCGCTGATCGAATTCAAGTTGTTTTCCTGTCATGGCAGCCTCCAAAAACCGCCCCCCAAATTCATTGGATGACGGTAGAAAGAGAATGCGTCAAAACCGTGGCAAAAATCCACAAAACTCCTGCAAATGGTCTAATTTGCGCCCTGTTTGGTTAAGACTAGCGTCGTCCATTCACCAATCATTGACCGATCCATCGTATTGAACCCGTTTCGTGAATAAACTGATTCCACTTCGTCGGCCTGCTCGTTGAGGATTCCCGACAGGATCGCATGTCCGCCTCCGCGCAGATTCTGCGCGATTTCCGGGGCAAGGGCCACCAACGGTCCCTTCAGAATGTTGGCGAAAATCAGATCGTAAGGCGCCGCCGCCTGGAGGTCAGGATGGTCAAATCCGGCAGCCTCGACACAACGGACGGCCCCGGCCATGCCGTTGGCCTTCAGGTTGGCCTCGGCTACGTCGACGGCGACCTGATCAATGTCGCTGGCCAGAATGTCACCGTCCCAGACCCGCGCCGCCGCCATCGCCAACACCGCCGTACCGCAGCCGATATCGGCGACCTTGCTGGCCTCGAACCCAGTCTCAATCAGCTTGTCCAGCGCCCGCAGACACCCCAGCGTCGTTCCGTGGTGCCCAGTGCCAAAGGCCATCGCCGCCTCGATCAGCAGCGGAATACGCCCCTCGGGCAGCTTGTCGGCATCGTGGCTGCCATAGACGAAAAACCGCCCGGCCTCGACCGGAGCCAGCTCGCGCCGGACATGGGCAACCCAATCGGTTTCCGGCAACTCCGACACCACGAAGGGCTTGGCCTCGAAGGCCGCCGCCAGCAGGGCCAGGGCGGCCTCGTCGGGGCTTTCGGTGAAATAGCCGCCGACCTCCCAAAGGCCCGAGCCGTCCTCGACCTCGAAGACACCCACGCCGGTGGGTTCGGGCTCCAGACGCTCCATCGCTTCGCCCAGGCTGTCGGCCGCGGCTTTGCCTTTCAGGGTGGTCAGGGCGGTGAATGTGGGCATGGGAACCTCCTGCAGAAACCGCCTTTGCGCCTAGGGCCGTCAGCCGCCGAGGTCAAGCGTCGCGCGTGTCATTCGGCCGGTGCGGGCGCGTATTTCGAAAAGATGGTCTCGTTCCCCGGTTCGGGGTGGCGCGGGATCAGAAGCGACAGCGCCAGAGAGATCAGCGCCATACCCGCCGCCAGGCCGAACACCGTCCCCGGCGACACGACCCACAGCAGCCCCAGAAGCGCCGGCAGAAACACCGCCGCGATGTGGTTGATGGTAAAGGCCACTGCCGCGGTGGGGGCAATATCGGCCGGATCGGCGATTTTCTGGAAATAGGTCTTGAGCGCCAGAGCCAGCGCGAACAGCACGTGGTCGATGACGTAGAGAATGGCCGCCAGCAGCACGCCCCAGCCAAACCAGTAGATGCCGCCATACGCCGCAAATACGATGGCAAGGCCCAGATACTCGAAGATCAGAGTACGCCGCTCGCCAAACACCGCGACGGCCTTGCCCAGCAAAGGGGCGGCGGCCATGTTGATTATCAGGTTGATGAGGTACAGGCTGGTCAAGTGATGCACTTCGAAGCCGAAGCGCTCGACCATCATGAACCCGGCGAACACGACAAAGATCTGCCGCCGCGCGCCCGCCATGAACTGCAGCGCGTAATACAGCCAGTAGCGGCGGCGCAGCACGATCTTCTTGGTCTGCGGTGTCGGCGCATCGAATTGCGGATAGGCGATCAGGCAGAACAGTGCGAGTACCGCGGTCAGCCCACCAGCCGCCATGAAGACCGTGTTGTAGGACAGATCGAACCGATCCCACGTCAGCACGATCAGCCCATAGACTACCAGCGTCGAGGCCGACCCCATCGCCACCAGCCAGCCCAGCACCTGCGGGGCGCGGTCCTTGGGCAGCCATTGCAGCTGAAGCGACTGATTCACCGTTTCGTAGTAATGAAACCCGATCGAGCTGAACAGGGTCACGAACAGCAGCCCGCCGAGGCTGGGAAACCAGGCCGTCACCGCCGTGGCGACGCCCAGCAGCATCAGCGAAATCATGGCCAGCACCTGCTCGCGCACGAAAATTATCACCGCGATCACGCCCACGGCCAGAAAGCCCGGGATTTCTCGCACCGTGTGTAGCAGGCCGATGTCTGCCCCGTCGAAATCCGCGACTTCGATCACGAAGTTGTTCAGCAGTGCGCTCCATGCGTTGAAGGCGATCGGCATGGTCAGCGCCATCACGAACAGCAACGTGACGGGGCGGCGCCAGAACGGCAGGCTCTGGGCCTGGGACAGGGGCATCGGTTTCAGCATGAGAGTTCTCTACGCCCAATCCGCCCGGCTGGCGAGAGGAAATCCCCCGTGCACATGGGGTCTGCGCTGATGCAGAGTCAGTAGAAGCTCTGCGGGTCGATATCGACGGTCAGGCGGATGTCGCCCTTCAGGCGCAGAGGTGCGATCCAGCGGGCGATGGCGTCCTGGATCGGTGCCCCCTTGGGCGCCTTGACCAGCAGCCTTACCCGGTGCCGCCCGCGGATACGGGCAATCGGTGCCGGGGCAGGCCCAAAGACCTGTGCCCCGATCTGCCGCAGCGGCGCGTCATTGCGCGCCAATACGTTGCCGATGTCAAAGACGGGCCCGACCTCGGGGCCGGACAGCACGATCCCCGCCATCCGGCCATAAGGCGGCACCCCGGCCGCCTGACGCCCGGCGGCCTCGGCACGCCAGAACCCTTCCTCATCCCCCGACAGGATCGCGCGGATCACCGGGTGTTCGGGCTGAAAAGTCTGCAGCAGCGCCGTCCCCGGCTTGTCGGCCCGCCCGGCCCGGCCCGCCACCTGCCGCATCAGTTGAAAGGTCCGCTCGGCAGCGCGCAGGTCGGACCCGTGCAGGCCCAGATCCGAGTCGATCACCCCGACCAGCGTCAGGTTCGGGAAATTGTGCCCCTTGGCCACCAGCTGCGTGCCGATGACGATATCTGCGTCACCCTCGGCAATCTCTTCGATCTTGGCCTTCAGCGCCCGGGCCGAGCCGAACAGGTCGGAACTGAGCATGGCGATGCGGGCGTCGGGAAAGGTCGCCTCGGCCTCTTCGGCCAGACGTTCGATGCCGGGGCCGACCGGGGCCAGCTTGCCCTCGACCCCGCAGGCGGGGCAGGCTTCGGGCATGGGCTTGGTCTCGCCGCACTGGTGGCACATCAGACGTTTGAGGAACCGGTGTTCGACCATGCGCGCATCGCAGTGGTCGCAGGCGATCTGTTCGCCGCAGGCCCGGCACAGCGTCACCGGCGCATATCCCCGGCGGTTGATGAACAGCAGCGACTGTTCGCCCTTCTCGATCCGCGCCTGCACCGCTTGGCGCAGACTGGGGGAAATCCAGGTGCCCGGCTGCATCTTCTCGGCACGCATGTCGATGGTCTTCATGTCCGGCAACACCGCCGCCCCAAAGCGCGAGGTCAGGTCCAACCGGTCGTACTTGCCGGCTTCGGCATTGGCCCAGCTTTCCAGCGAGGGCGTGGCGCTGGCCAAGATCACCCGCGACCCGCAGATCGCCGCCCGCAGAACCGCCATGTCGCGCGCATTGTAATGCACGCCGTCTTCCTGCTTGTACGAGGTGTCGTGTTCCTCATCCACCACGATCAGGCCCAGATCGCGGAACGGCAGAAACAGCGCCGACCGCGCGCCGACCACCATCTGCGCATCGCCCTGCCCGACCATGCGCCAGACCCGGCGGCGTTCAGTCATCGTGGCACCGGAATGCCATTCGGCCGGGCGCGCGCCGAACCGCTCCTCGACCCGTGTCAGAAACTCGGCGGTCAGGGCAATCTCGGGCAGTAGCACCAGCGCCTGCCGGCCCATGCGCAGCGCTTCGGCCACCGCTTCAAGGTAAACCTCGGTCTTGCCCGACCCGGTCACGCCCTTCAGCAGCGTGGTGCCATAGGCGCCGCTGCGCAGTGCTGCGCGCAACGTGTCGGCGGCAGCGGTCTGATCGGCTGTCAGCGCCTTACCCGGCCGGTCCGGATCCAGCGTCGGATAATGCAGGTCGCGGGGGCTGTCCTCCTCGCGCACGGCGCCCTGTTTGACCAAACCTTTGACGACCGACGAGGTGACCCCGGCCATCTCGGCCAGTTCCTTCAGGGTAAAGGCCAGCCCGCCATAGTCACGCAGCACTTCCAGCACCCGGGCCCGGGCATCGGTCATACGGTCGGGCGTGCCGCTGCCCAGCCGATAGATCTTGCGCATCGACAGCGGGTCGCCCAGCCCGGGCACGCGGGTGGCCAGCCGCAGCATGGCCGGCATCGGCGTCAGCGTGTAATCGGCCGCGCGCTGCAGGAACAGGCGCATCTCTTCGCGCATGGGCGCCACGTCCAGCACCCGGATGACCGAGCGGATCTTGCTGCGGTCGAAATCTCCGCGCCCCGCGCCCCAGACCACACCCAGAACCTTGCGCGGGCCCAGCGGCACCTCAACGAAGGCCCCCAGGAAACACCCCCCCTCGGGCGCCTTGTAATCCAACGTCCGGTCCAGCGGCTGGGTCGTCAGAACCGCCACCAGCTCACCTTGGTCGAAATGCACCGGGTCGCTCAATGCGCGCCTTTCTTCAGCAGGGGTTTCAGCACGGGTCTCTTTGAGGTAAAGGCATCCGCGAGCAAGGCCAACCCATCAAAGGACTGCCCCGATGAAATTCTTCGTAGACACAGCCGAAATCGACGCCATCGCCGAATTGAACGACCTGGGCATGGTGGACGGTGTCACCACCAACCCCTCGCTGATCCTGAAATCGGGTCGCGACATTCTGGAGGTGACCAAGGAAATCTGCGACCTGGTCGATGGCCCGGTTTCCGCCGAAGTCGTCGCCACCGAAGCCGAGGACATGATCGCCGAAGGCCGCAAGCTGGCGCAGATCGCACCGAACATCGCCGTCAAGGTGCCGCTGACCTGGGCCGGTCTGAAAACCTGCAAGACGCTCAGCGACGAAGGCCAGATGGTCAACGTCACCCTGTGCTTCTCGGTCAATCAGGCGCTTCTGGCGGCCAAGGCGGGCGCGACCTTCATCTCGCCCTTCATCGGGCGTCTCGACGACATCAACCTCGACGGCATGGATCTGATCGCAGACATCCGTCAGGTGTATGACAATTACGGGTTCGAAACCGAAATCCTCGCCGCCTCGATCCGCAGCGTGAACCATGTGGCTGACAGCGCCCGCATTGGCGCCGACGTGATCACCGCCCCGCCTGCCGTGATCAAGAAGCTGGCTGATCACCCGCTGACCGACAAAGGGCTCGAGGCCTTCCTGTCGGATTGGGCCAAGACCGGTCAGAAGATTCTGTGATCCATTGATCCCATGTACAACCGCGCGGCCCCGCCCGGGGCCGCGCCTGGCCCAACTGCAGTGGGCCTGATCTTTGATCAGATGCCTGCAGGCGGGAGCCACGCCCCCACACACGGCGCCTAATCCACCTAAACGTGCATTTTTCCCAAGGCATTTCCGGGCACCCGTGCTATAACGCCCCCAACAAAAAAAGACCGGACAGGATATGAGCAGCAATCCCAAACTCGAGGACAACCTCCGCGCCGCGATTCTGGCCGAGCCGGACGCCGTGCTGGACGACAAGGATCTGATGCAGGCGCTGGTCGCCGCGAACGAACGCGCCCGCGGAGACAACATCATCGACCTGCGCGGAATCGCCATGCAACGGCTCGAGGCGCGGCTGGACCGGCTGGAGGACACACATCGCTCGGTCATTGCCGCCGCCTACGAGAACCTCGCCGGAACCAACCAGGTTCACCGCGCCATCCTGCGCCTGCTCGAGCCGACGGAATTCGAGGACTTCCTGCGCGTGCTGGGTACGGAAGTTGCCGAAATCCTCCGCGTCGACCGCATCACGCTGGTCCTGGAAACGACGATGGTCCAGCAGGACCCAAGCATCGACCGGCTGGACGGTGTTCTGGCCGTGGCGGAACCGGGTTTCGTGCAATCCTACATGGACAACGCACCGAACCACCCCGCGCGCGAGGTTGTCCTGCGCGAAATTCGCCAGCCCAACCGCAGAGTGCACGGGGATCAGCTGGACCAACTGCAATCTGAGGCATGTATGCAGCTGGATCTCGGCAAAGGGCGTCTGCCGGGCATGATTGTCATGGGCGCGCGCGACCCAAGGCACTTCTCGCCTCAATTGGGCACTGACCTGCTGGCCTTTTTTGCAGGCGTATTCGAACGGTCGATGCGCCACTGGCTGTCGTGAGCCTGATCTCTCCAGCCTGCCGCGATGCGTTGCAGTTGTGGCTGGAGGGGTTGACCGCTTTGGCGGGGCGTTCGGAGAACACCATCAATGCCTATCGCGGGGATGTCTCGGATTTCCTGTCTTTCATGACTTTGCATCACAGCGAACGGCAGGGGCTGGCGGCGCTCGAGCGCATCACCGTTTCGGAAATGCGGGCCTGGATGGCACAGCAACGCGAATCCGGCGTCGGGGCGCGGTCACTGGCGCGAAAACTGTCCGCCGTCAAAAGCTTCTATCGCTGGCTGGCCGAACGCGAGGGGTTCGAGCCCACCGCCGTCCTGTCCACCCGCGCCCCGAAATACACCAAGAAACTGCCGCGCCCGCTGGCCGAAGACGCCGCTCGCGCCATGATCGAGACGGTCGAGCTGCAGTCCGGATCAGATTGGGTTGCCGCCCGCGATGTTGCCGTCGTGACCCTGCTGTATGGCTGCGGCCTTCGCATATCCGAAGCCCTGTCCCTGACCGGCGCGGATGCCCCCCTGCCCAACACGCTGAGAATTGTCGGCAAGGGTGACAAGGAAAGGATCGTTCCGGTCATCCCCGCCGCGCGCCAGGCGGTCGACCGATACCTTGAGTTGTGCCCACATCCCCATTGCCCGACCGCCCCATTGTTCCGCGGCGTACGGGGCAAGGCCCTGAGTCCAAGGGCAATTCAGGGCGTCATGGCCAAAGCGCGTATGCAACTGGGTCTTCCGGCAACGGCCACTCCACACGCGATGCGGCACAGCTTTGCCACCCATCTTCTGTCGGCTGGCGGAGACCTCCGGGCCATTCAGGAACTGCTGGGTCACGCGTCCCTTTCGACCACACAGGCCTATACCGCCGTCGACACTGCGCGCCTCATGGAGGTGTACAACCGCGCGCACCCCAAAGCCTGAGACGCTGCGGAATTGCAGCAACCACATTTCGGCGCCGATACCGGGGGCTTTTTGCTTTGCATCTCGGGCGCGCATCGTACATGACACGGGTCATGACACTCAGATTCAAAGCCTTAGCCGTTCACTTGTTCACCGCGACCGGAGCCGTATTTGCGATGCTGGCCATGCTGGCCGCGGTCGAGGAAAAGTGGAGCCTGATGTTTCTGTGGCTGGTCGTTTCGTTCATCGTCGACGGAATCGACGGCCCCTTGGCCCGGCACTATCACGTCAAAAAGAACGCACCCGAGTTCGACGGTGTTCTGCTGGATCTGATCATCGACTATCTGACCTACGTCTTCATTCCGGCCTATGCGCTGTTCAAATCCGGTCTGATGGACGGCTGGACCGGCTGGTTCGCGATCATCGTCATCACATTCGCCAGCGCGATGTATTTTGCCGACACGCGGATGAAGACCAAGGACAATTCCTTTTCCGGTTTTCCGGGCTGCTGGAACATGGTCGTGGTGGTGATCTTTGCGCTGAAACCCGACTTCTGGTTCAGCCTCGTCCTTGTGGCGTTGCTGGCCGTTGCAATGTTTCTGCCCCTGAAATTCATTCACCCCGTGCGCACCGAACGCTGGCGCAACCTGTCCCTGCCCATGGCCTTCGCTTGGACTTTTTTTGCCGGATGGGCCGCTTGGGTGGATTTTCACCCGCAAAGCTGGGCGCATTGGGGTCTGGTGGTGACCAGCCTGTATCTGGTCTCGGCGGGGATCGCCCAGCAAATCATGCCGCCGAGCCGCGATTGAGACGCGGCCCGAACGGGCGAAAATCACAGATCAGAGAATTTCCCGAATCTCGAACTCGGTGCCATTATGGGTGAAGACGTCGCCCTTGCGCATTCCGGCCATGGCCAGATAGATCGGGCTTTGGGTTGAAATCCCCATATATGTTTCGCCATCCACGTCGAACTTGGTGGTCGACACGCAGACGACGAAATGCCGATCGCCCAGCCAGACTACGGCGCCCGGCTGCACTGTATCCGTCAGGCTGAAATCGGTGTTTTCGATCACGTCAATCTTGGCATGATGCGCATGCACCGGCCCGTCAAACGCGGCGGCCAGATCTGCGCTTTCGCGCGATGCCGCGATATCATCCTTGTCGTGGCCTTCCCGGTCATCCAATTGGGACTCTTTCTGAAAGGCATCGTGGTGCGCCTGCGCCGTCGCCAACTCCTGTGCCTCCAACGCCATCAATTGGTCAATGATGGCCTTCTTCCGGGCGGCGGGGTCAATTTTCGCAGTCATGAATTGCAGTCCTTCGGGTTCGAAAACTGTCTCAGGTTGGGACGCTTTGCGAAAGATTGCAACCGGATTCCGGCGGTCAGATCAGCAGACTGGCAGCCCCCTCGTGACGCAACAGGGCAACCTTGCCCTCAACCCCGCCCTGCCCCGAGAACCCGCCAAGGCCGCTTGCCGCCAGAACGCGGTGACAGGGAATGATCACCGGAATCGGGTTGGCACCACAGGCCTGCCCGACAGCTTGCGCCGGACATCCAAGATCCTGCGCGATATCACCGTAAGTCCGTGTGTCACCGAAAGGAATCGCGGAAATCAAGTCGCAGATCTGTTTTTGGAATTCGGACCCAACGACACGCAGTGGCAAGTCGAACTTCTGCAACCGGCCCTCGGCATAGGCCCTGATCTGTGATGCCGCTTCGATCAGCAGCGGGGTCGTCTCACCCGTTGTGTGACCGTCCCACACCAGACTGGTGATGGCACCGTCCTCTTCTTCGACCCCGAGGCATCCGAACTGGGTTTCCACTGCAATCATCGGCATTGGCGCAGAGTTTCAGATTGGCGGGTGCGTCGCAAGCCGCAAGAAAAACCCCCGCGCGATGGCGGGGGTTTCAGGGATCGTTTTCAGCTCAGCGCCGTATCGCATCGGCCACAGACGCCGGGGTGGGCGTGGCGTCCCACATCTGGCAGGATCTTCCAGCAGCGCTGGCACTTGGCCCCTTCGGCCTTTTCGAACACGACACCGACGCCCTCGATCTCGGGCAGGCGGAACGCCTCGGCCGGGGCAGGGTCGGCGGTGACGGTCAGGCCCGAGGTGATGCACAGGTCATCTACGTCGAAGGTCGCCAGCAGGTCGCGGGTTTCCGCATCCTCGACATGCACGATCGGCGCGGCTTCGAGGCTGGAGCCGATGACCTTGTCGCGGCGCTGCACTTCCAGCGCGGCGGTCACCGCACGGCGTACACGGCGGATCTTGGCCATGTTCGCCTCGAGCTCGGCATCGCGCCAATCGGCAGGCGTGTCGGGGAAGTCGACCAGATGCACCGAGCTGTCCTCGCCCGGGAACCGCTCGAGCCAGACCTCTTCCATCGTGAAGACCAGAATCGGCGCCAGCCAGGTAGTCAGACGGTGGAACAGGATGTCCAGCACCGTGCGCGCGGCCCGGCGGCGCGGGGTGTCCCCGTCGCAATACAGCGCATCCTTGCGCACGTCGAAATAGAAGGCCGACAGGTCGACCGTGGCAAAATTGAACACCGCGCTGAACACGCCTTGGAAGTCGAACGCGGCATAACCCTTGCGGACCTGCTCGTCCAACTCGGCCAGGCGGCTGAGCACCCAGCGTTCCAGACGCGGCATCTCGGCCGGATCGATCCGGTCGGCCTCGGTGAAGTCGGCCAGCGAGCCCAGCATGAAGCGCATCGTGTTGCGCAGCCGGCGATAGCTATCGGCGACCCCTTTCAGAATTTCCGGCCCGATCCGCTGGTCGGCGGTATAGTCGGTCTGGGCCACCCAAAGGCGCAGGATGTCGGCACCGTATTGCTTGACGACCTCTTCCGGCACGATGGTATTGCCGAGCGATTTGGACATCTTGTTGCCCTTCTCGTCCAGCGTGAACCCGTGCGTAACCACATTGCGATACGGCGCGCGGCCGATCGTGCCACAGGCCTGCAACATCGAGGAATGGAACCATCCGCGATGCTGGTCGGTGCCCTCCATGTAGACATCGGCAATGCCGTCGTCGGTGCCATCTTCACGGTCGCGCAGAACGAACGCATGGGTCGAGCCCGAGTCGAACCACACGTCCAGTACGTCGAACACCTGGTCATAATCGTCGGGGTTCACGATGCCATCCAGCACCTGCTGTTTGAAGCCGTCGGTGTACCAGACATCGGCGCCGTATTCTTCGAACGCGGCCTTGATGCGGGTGTTCACGTCCGGGTTGCGCAGCAGATAGTCCTGGTCGGTGGGCAGAGCGCCCTTCTTGGTGAAGCACGTGAGTGGCACACCCCAGGCACGCTGGCGCGACAGAACCCAGTCGGGGCGCGCCTCGATCATCGAATACAGGCGGTTGCGGCCCGAGGGCGGCGTCCATTTCACCAACTCGTCGATCGAGCGCAGGGCGCGTTCGCGGATAGTGCCGCCCATTTCGTCCATGCCATCGTCCAGCTTGCGGTCGACGGACACGAACCATTGCGGTGTGTTGCGATAGATGATCGGCGCCTTGGACCGCCAAGAATGCGGATAGCTGTGCTTGATCTTGCCACGCGCCAGCAGCCCGCCGACCTCGGCCAGCTTGTCGATCACAGCCTTGTTCGCATCGCCCTCGCCGCCCTTGCGCGACAGGATGTACTTGCCGCCGAAGAACGGCATGTCAGCGCGGAAGCTGCCGTCGTCCATCACGTTGTAGGTGATGACCTGCTCGAGCATGCCCAGATCGCGGTACAGCTCGAATTCCTCCATCCCGTGCGAGGGCGCGCAATGAACGAAGCCGGTGCCTTCGGTATCGGTCACGAAATCGGCCGCGCGGAAATCGCGAATGTCGTCCCATTCGCCGTTGGACCCTTCGGCCCCTGCCAGCGGGTGCTGCAGCTGGATCTTGGCCAGATCGTCCTGCGTGACGTCACACAGGCGGCGGTACATGGTGTCGTCCAGTCGCGCCCGCGCAAAAACGTCGGCGGCCAGATTGTCGGCGAGCAGGTACCGGTCACCGATCCGGGCCCAGCATTCCTCGGGGCGGCCGGTCACTTCGTACAGCCCGTACGAAATGTCCTTGCCATAGACCACGGCCTTGTTCGACGGCATGGTCCAAGGCGTCGTGGTCCAGATTACCACATAGGCGTTGTCCAGCGTGATGTCGCCGGTGTTCACCACCTTGAACTTCACCCAGATGGTGAAGCTCTCCTTGTCGTGATATTCGACCTCGGCCTCGGCCAGGGCGGTCTTCTCGATCGGCGACCACATCACCGGTTTCGAGCCCTGATACAGCGTGCCGTTCATCAGGAACTTCATGAACTCGTCCGCGATCACCGCCTCGGCGTGATAGTCCATGGTGACGTACGGATCGGCCCAGTTGCCGGTGATGCCCAAACGCTTGAACTCCTCGCGCTGGATGTCGATCCAGCCTTCAGCGAACTTGCGGCACTCCTGGCGGAAGTCGATGACCGGAACCTCGTCCTTGTTCTTGCCCTTCTTGCGGTACTGTTCCTCGATCTTCCATTCGATCGGCAGGCCGTGGCAGTCCCAGCCGGGCACATAGCGCGCGTCAAAGCCCATCATCTGGTGGCTGCGCACGATCATGTCCTTGATCGTCTTGTTCAGCGCGTGGCCGATATGCAGGTGCCCGTTGGCATAGGGCGGGCCGTCATGCAGCGTGAAGGGCTTGCGACCCTGTTTGTCGCGCAGGCGGTCATAGACGCCGATCTTTTCCCAGCGGTCCAGCCATGCGGGCTCGCGCTTGGGCAGGCCGGCGCGCATGGGGAATTCGGTTCGGGGCAGATTCAGCGTGTCTTTGTAGTCGGGTGTCTGGGTCGTGTCGGCGCACATGGAGAGGCGTCCCTTGGATGATCTTGGCGTGTTTGGATCGAAGCGGTCGGTGCGATGAACTCAAGCACCTTTGCCCGGCGTCTCGGAAACTCAGAGCGCCGGGGAAATAATTCGAATGATAATGGCCAAAACGTCTTGCATGGCCGGGCTTATAGGCCGGTTGCGCCTATTGGTCCAGAGCTTCCGGCCCCTGCGGCGAATGGCGCAGCTTGGCCCAGCGGTTCAGCCAGGCCAGACCCGCCAGCGCCAGCCCCAAGGCCAGCAACGAAAACACCCGGATCAGACCGCCCAGCCCCGAGATGTCGATCAGGAACACCTTGGCCACCGCCAGCCCGATCACCGCCAGCCCGGCCTTGCGCATCACGTCCGACCGACGCGCCAGCGACTGATAGAACAGCGCCGCGCCGATCAACAGCAGGGCGAGTGTATAGGTATAAAGCTCGGGCTGGGATACGCCGTTGCCTTCATACATGCCTGCCGCGCCCTGCCAGAAATGCCGGATTGTCAGGCCCAGCCACAAGGCGCCCAGCGCAACGGACACCCCCTGACAGGCCAGCCGCAACTGCGCCGGCATCTTGGGGATCCGCCACGCGGACAGGCCGATGACGAGGGCCGGCAGCAGATAGGCAATGGCAAGCGTGTTAACCACCGGAGGCCCCAGAACAGGATCTGCCCCAAACCGCAAAACAGGGTTGGCCACTGTCGCAGCCAGCGCCAGCCACAACAGGCCATGCGCGGCAAAGAACACGCCCAGTGCGACCCGAACCCAGTTCAGTCGCCCGCCCAGCGCAAACCGCTGCACCTGCGCAAAGGCCAGCAGCAGCCAAATGGCCGACAGCAGGCCCAGCCCCCAATGGCTGTCGTCGGCACCGCCTTCGCCGAGCCCTTCCAACCAGCGCAACAGCAGCAGAGACACCAGAACGCCACCCGTCGCCCACGCTGCGCTGTCCAACATGACATTGGCGACTGGGCGGTCCAGCGGGCGCAGCATCCACCATGCGGCAAGATAGCCTGCAACCGCAGCTCCATAGACCAGAGACATTTCCGCAACCGGTGCTTCCAGCGCCCAGTCCAGACCCGGGTTCAGGATCAGTCGGAACGTGACGGTGGCAACGCCGGCCCAGATGAACCAGCTCATCGGCGGCAGATTGAACCGCCGGTCCAGTGCCGCCGCCGCGATGATCGTGACCACGAAAGCGATGGTCAGCGCCGCCGAGCTGAGCACGATCACGCAGCCGAAGGTCAAGCAGGACAGGGCCGACAGCGTGGCCAAAGCCGGACGCATCCGGGCCTCGCCATCCACGCGGGCAAAGCGCTCGGCCAGTACCACCATCAGCGCCGCAAGCGCGACCGCATGCAGGGCCCAGGGGTAGGCTCCGATCACGCTGACCGGGCGCCAGCCAAGCTCAAGCGCGATGGCCAGCGCCGGGGCGTACAGCGCGGCGGCACCGGCCCAGACCAGCGGGTACCGTCCACCCCGGAACGACCGCCATGCCGCCAGAAGAGAGATCACCGCGCCCAACGCAACCAGCCAGGTCACGGCCAACGGAAAATCGGCCTCGGGCGTTTCGGAATAGGTCTGCCAGAACCCACGCGCCACCGCGCCGTCATCAAATCCATGCGTGAATACGAAACCACCCAGCCCCAAGGCAGGCAGCGCGGTCATGTCCTGCAGGGCCGGCGCGTCCTTTGCCCAGATCAGCAGGGCGAAAGTCAGCCCGGCCAGCAGGATCACAGCCAGCCAGAACTCACCGCGCGTATCGGCCCATTGCAGCGCCAGAATGGCCGAGCTTGCCAGCACCGCCCCAAAGGCCAGGCGCGTCGGAAATTCGGGCCACGGACCACTGGTTTTTCTGACTAGGAGTTCGCTGAACATCGCGCCGTCGTGATCGGGCCAGATCCGGCGCACGGGAATGGCAATGGCGATCACGGCAATGGCGGCCACGTAGACGAGGAAAGCCGGTTCCGTGATCGGCGAACCCGTCACCAGCAAAAGGCCCGCCAAATAGGCGCCCACCAGCGACAGCACCGACACCCAGGCCCAGCGCCGCACCGTGTCGATCCCAAGCCCCAGCCCGGTGATCACGAAGAAATATCCGTACAGCCAAGACGGGTCAGCCGAATCGCCACCCACGACGAAAGGTGCAGCAAAGGCTCCGATCAACCCGATCGCCGCCAGCAGCGGGCCGTGGAACCAGCCCAGAACCAGCCCGACAAGAGCGATGGCGATCATGCCCGCCAAGGCCGCCTCGGGGCCGATCAGGTCATAGAGCTGGCGCGCCGCCAGAACGCCGCCAAACAGCGTGACCAGCCCCGCGCCGGAAAACACCGAAGGCAGATAGGCAGTCGCCGAGGACTCGTCATCGCCGTATCGGCGCCGGACGACCTCTCCGGCCACGATCAGCAGCGCGCCGAAACCCAAGGCCGCCAACACGCGCGCGGTGGGCGGCAGCAACCCGTTTTCGACCCCGTATTGCACCAAGAAAATCCCCGCCAGCGCCAGCGATAGGGCGGATACGGCATAGAACCAGTTCTCGCGCAGCCACGCGCTCAGATCGTCAAACCGCTCGGCGCGGAACACCACTGCGGCCGGAGGCGATGCACTCTCAGTGACAGTTGCCGATTCTTCAGCGTCAGGCCGTTGGTCCGGCGTCGGTGGGCTTTCCTGTTTCGGCGGGCCCCAAGGGGCCGGTCGCGGTTCAGGCGTCGGTGCTTCGATTGGCGCGGACTGCGTCTGTGGTGGCCGCTCCGCGTCCGGTTGCGGCCCGGCACCCAACCGACTCTCCAACTGCTCGACCCGCCGCCGCAGACGGGCATGGCCGACCAGCAAGACGACAATAGATACCGGCATCGCCAAAACGACCAAGCCAACAAGAACAAGCAGAGATTCCAAACCGCACCTCCGGGCAACTCTGGATTACAGGCTATCCTGTGCAGGCGCGGTAAGACAGTCGGGAAATCCCGAATGGTTTCAGCCTGTTGCGATCTGACGCCAGTGATCTAGGGATGGAACATGGACCCGACGAGATAGGCAATTGCCGCCGCCGCACCACCGATCGCCAGCGTCTCAAGCCCCGAGCGCCACCAGGGCGCCAGCGACCACCGGCTTTTCATCGCGCCGATGGCAAAGAACACGCCCAGTGTCATCAGGACCGAGGCTGGAAACGCGCCCTCGACACCCAACAGGAACGGCACGAGCGGAACCATGCCGGCCACGACAAAGGCCGCGAAGGTGGCCGCGGCGGCCTTGAGCGGATGCGGATCGACGCTGCCCAGCCCGTATTCGCCCTCGATCATCAGGTTGATCCAGGTATCCTGATCGGCGGTGATCGCATCGGTTGCCTGTTCCAACACCCGGCCCGACAAGCCCTTGCGGGACAGGATCTCCAGCACCTCGCCGCGCTCGCCGTCGGGGTAGAGGCGGATGTGGCGCTCTTCGATGGCGCGGATCCGTCGGATATTGTCCAGCTCGGCCTTGGTCCCCGAGTAGTTGCCCGCCGCCATCGAGAACCCGTCGGCCAGCACGTTGGCCAGGCCCAAGGCCACGATGACGAAGGGCGACAGCCCGGCCCCGGCCACGCCCGCCACGATGGCCAGCGTGGTCACCGAACCGTCGATCCCGCCATAGACCACGTCACGCAGGAACCCGCGCCCGGGTGGGGCGTCGATCCGGTCTGCGATTTCCTGTTGGCTGTGGCCGTGATCTGCCATGGCTGGTCTCCCTTCCGGGAGATTGTGCCCTGCGCAGCGGCCCGTTGGCTTTGCGGCAGATCAACCCTTGGAAAACAGCCCGCTCAGCGCGCGCGAGATCATGCCGCGGGTCGACGGCCTGTGGCGGTCCGAGAAGGGCAGCGGTCGGCAGACCTCCATCGCGGCCACGCCGACGCGGGCGCTGAGGGCGCCGTTGACCAGCCCCTCGCCAAAGCGGCGCGACAGCTTGCTGAGGACCGACCCGCCCAGAACCGGTTCGAGCAGGTCGTCACCCACGGCCACCGCGCCCGTGGCCACTAGGTGAACGAACACTGCTCGGGTCAATCGCCAGCCCCCCAGGAATCCGGCCCGCCCGCCATAGATTTCGGCAATCCGGCGGATCATCCGCAAAGAGGCCAGCAGCGCCGTCGCCACATCGGCCAACGCCAGCGGCACCAGCGCCGTCACCGTCGCGACCTGGCGCGCGGCGGCCTCGACCTCGCGGCTGGCGGCGGCGTCGAGCGGGGCCAGCAATTCATCCTCGACCAGTCCCAGCAGGCCCGAAGCGTCGAACTGGTCCTCGATCCGTTCGACCAGACGGTCGCGGCCCCAGCGCGTATCCTCGCGCCCGCGATAGAACGCGATCAGGCGCTGCGTCACGGCCCGGGCCTGTGCCAGATCGGCATCGGCCAGCGCGGCATCGGCGGCGCGGCGCATCCCGTCCACCCGCGACAGCCGGCCCAGCGCGGCCAGTTCGCGCAGCGCGATCAGCAGGGCCACCAGCACTAGCGCGCAAATCATGCCGGTCACGATCCAGCCCAGCACCGGCACGCTGGCGATCAACGAGGTGGCGAAATTCCATGCGACGACAGAGACCGCCGCCCCCACGACCGCAACCGCCAGCCCCCAGAACCACCGCCCAAGAATCGACGGCTTGCGCGCGGCCAGCCGGGCCGCGGCCTGCATCGCCTGCCCCTGGGGCGGCGCGATATCCGGTACCGGCGCGGCCTTCGACACGTCGGCGGACGGGGCATCCTCGTCAAGCTCGATCAGAACCGGACCCTTGGCCATGCGTCACTCCTTTTTCCGCCATACGAACCGAATGTCCGGCAGTTGTTCATCATTGTCGGCCCCGTCGCTGCGGGCCACTTCTATAAAGCCGTGCCGTTCGTAGAACCGGCACGCGCCCGTGTTGGCCTGAAACGCATACAGCGCCAGTTCTCGCCGACCTGCCTTGGCGCTGTCCAGCAGTTCTGTGCCGATCCCCTGATTCCGCGCAGGGGGACTCAGGTACAGGCAATGAACCTCGGTTCCGTCCATGGCCAAAAAGCCTGCGACCTTGCCGCCCTGTTCGGCAACCGTGACCCATCCTTTGTCGATCATCTGCCCACAAAAAGCGATGGCTTCAGCCCCCGAATGCAGCTCGGGCATCCAGTCGTTTTCGCGTGCAAAGCCGTGCAGGATCTCTCCGACCGCCCCAGCGTCGAGGCTGCGCGCGGGCCTGAGGGTGACGGTCACAGCCGGTCTCCGATCAGGAACTGCGCGGCGCGGTCCAGCCGGATATGCGGCGGGCCGTCACCGGGGCGCAGCGACAGATGCGCCGGGGCAAAGGTCATGAACCCGTACTCCTCGCCCAGCCAGGTGTCGGCCCCCTTACGCGCAGGATTAAGCAGATGGGCGGGGTCTTCGGGCAGCTCTCCGGGGTAGAAGGCCGCCTGTTTTCCATTCTCCAAACTACCGCGCACGCAGGGCAGTTCGACGCCGTTGTGATTGCGGATCTCTTCGGTCGTCACGCGCAGCGCGGCGATGGACATGGCGGCGGTTTCGGCCCCGGCGAACCTGGCGCGGTCGCGCGCCTCGCGGGTCAGGGCCTCCATGATCGCGGTCAGGCGCGGGTGCTGCAGGTGGTGCAGGTGATCGGCCTTGGTGGCCGCGAACAGGATGCGTTCGACCCGCTTGCCCAGCAACATCTGGCTGAGCCACGCATTGCGGCCGGGCCGGAAGGCCGACAGGATGTCGCCCATGGCGCGGCGCATGTCCTCGACCGCCTGCGGACCCTTGTGAATCGCGCCCAGCGCGTCTACCAGCACCACCTGCCGGTCGATCCGGGCGAAATGATCCCGGAAAAAGGGCTTCACCACCTGCGATTTGTAGGCCTCGAACCGGCGCTCCATCTCGCGGTGCAGGCTGCGGCGGCGCGCGGCGCTCTCGACCGGCAACGGCGCAAAGGTCAGCACCGGCGACCCGGCCAGATCGCCCGGCAGCAGGAACCGGCCCGGCGTGCAGTCATAAAACCCCGCATCCCGCGCGGCAGTCAGATAGTCGGCAAAGCCCCGCGACAGGGCCTGCGCGGTGGGTTCATCATGGGGGTCGGCCGGATCAACGGATTTGACCTGGGTCAGGAAATCGGCGGCTGCCGGACGCTGCGCGATCCGCTCCAACGTTTCGCGCGACCAGTCGTCATAGGTTTTTTCGAGCAGTGCCAGATCCAGCAGCCATTCGCCGGGATAGTCGACGATGTCCAGATGCACGGTGCGTGGCCCCTGCAGGCCGGCCAGCAGCCCGGCAGGGCGGACCTTGAACGACAGGCGCAGCTCGGACACGGCGCGGGTGCTGTCGGGCCAATGGGGCTGAGGCCCGGTCAGTGCCGACAGGTGCGATTCATAATCGAACCGGGGCACTGTGTCGTCGGGCTGCGGCTGCAGGTAGGCGGCGTTGATGCGCCCCTCCTGTTGGGCGACCAGGCCGGGCATCCTCCCCCGGTCCAGCAGGTTGGCCACCAGCGACGTGATGAACACCGTCTTGCCCGACCGCGCAAGACCGGTGACGCCCAGCCGCACGACCGGTTCGAAAAACGTCTCGGACACGCGGTCGCCGACGGATTCGACGCCGCGCACAAGACTGTCTGCCAGTGATGAGATGACCAAACCGCCGCCCCGCATTTCTTGTTTGTCCCAAGATAGGTAGCCGCTGCCCCGGTTGCCAGCGCTTTTGCCGCCTGCCCTTGCCCGGGCGCCTCCGGCAGGGTACCAGCAGCCCATGCCCAGATACGCGTTGAAAGTCGAATACCAAGGTGAGCCGTTTGCCGGATGGCAGCGGCAGAAGGATCTGCCCTCGGTCCAGGGCGCCATCGAGGCGGCGTTGTCGAAACTACAGCCCGGGTCACACACGATCGCGGCCGCCGGGCGCACGGATGCGGGCGTTCACGCGCTGGGGCAAGTGGCCCATTGCGACCTGGAAAAAGATTGGGACCCGTTCCGCCTGTCCGAGGCGCTGAACTATCACCTCAAGCCGTTGCCGGTGGCGATTCTCAAGGCCGCGCGGGTGGCGGATGACTGGCATGCGCGGTTCTCGGCCATCGAGCGGCAGTACCTGTTCCGCATCCTGATCCGCCGTGCGCCCGCGACCCATGACAAGGGCCAGGTCTGGCAGATCGGGCATCCGCTGGATGTCGCCGCGATGCAGGCTGGGGCCGACATGTTGATCGGGCGGCACGATTTCACCACCTTTCGGTCCTCGATCTGCCAGGCGGCCAGCCCGGTCAAGACGCTGGACGAGCTGCGCGTCGAACAGGTTCCGGGCTTTTCCGGCCCCGAGGTGCATTTCCACGTCCGCGCCCGGTCCTTCCTGCACAACCAGGTGCGCAGTTTCGTCGGCACGCTCGAACGGGTCGGCGCGGGCGCCTGGACACCGCAGGACGTGCGCGATGCGCTCGAGGCTGCCGACCGCGCGGCCTGCGGGCCGGTCTGCCCTCCGCAAGGTTTGTACCTGGCGCGGGTGGGCTACCCCGATCCTGTTTTCGACTGACGTCAGAGCGCGCGCAGCAGCAATCCACCGGCGATCACCGCGATCAGCAGCCCGGCCACCAGTTCGATCGTGGGCGCCAGCACGGCCGCGAACCGCGTAGCCGAGGCCGAGGCCAAGAGCCCTCCCCGCAACCCGAACGACGTCCAGCCAACCAGGGTGGTGACGGTCGCGGTGCCCAGCGCCATGGCAAAGGCCCCGGCGATACCGACCATCGCGATGCCCATCTGCCAGGTCAGGATCAGCACGAACAAAGCTCCGGTACACGGTCGCGCGGCGATGCCGGCGATCAGGATCAGCGCCTCGCGCAGGCTGCCGACCTGGGCCACCTCTTCGGCGGTGGGGCCGTGACGATGCCCGCAATCGGAACAGACCTCACCGTCGTGGTGGTGATGCCCGTGATCATGATGATGGTGATGGTCATGCGGGGCACTGTCCGCACGACCGCGCCGGGCGAAACTGCGCAGCGACCGCAGAACCAGCCACAGCCCGATGGCCGCGATCGCGCCATAGCTGACCGGGGCCATGATCTGCTCGGTGGTGCCGACCAGGCTTTCCCGCGACATCTGGAACACCAGAACGCCTGCATACACCAGAACGATCGCCGTCACGGCCTGCCCCAGCGAGGACAGTACGCTGATCGCCGACAGGCGCAAAAAGGCGACATTGCGGCCCAGCCCGTACCCTCCGATCAGCACCTTGCCATGGCCCGGCCCCACCGCATGGAAGAACCCATAGGCGAAACAGACGGCCAGCAGCGTGGCCACGGCTTCGGGCTGTTCCGCCCGCGCGGCCCGCAGGGCACGGGCAATCTGGTTTTGGAATTCCCTCTGCTCGCCCGCGGCCCAGGAGGCGAGGCTGTCAAAACCTCCGCTGCCCCAGAACCACAGCAGCAGCGCAATCGCCAGGCCGACCGGCAGGATCAGGTAGCGGGACATGAAACGCGGATCTCGGTGGCAAAGCGTTCACCGACCAGAGGGATGTCGTTCTCCTCGAGGTCATAGTCGGCGTCCAGGGTCAGCAGAAAGGCCTGCATCTGGGCCAGTTCGCCGTCGATATCCGGCTCGAACCTGTCGATCCGGCAGGTTTCAGGTCCGGATACGGTGACCGGGCGCGTCACCTCGTAGGCGGTATAGAATGTCTCATCATAGGGTTTGGCCGACAGAGCCTGCGCGGGTACTGGCTCGCCCTCGACCTTGCGCAGATGGGTGGTCACGATGCGGCCATCCTCGGTCGTGGCGCGCGATTCCAGCGGACCGGACAAGGCAACCGGCTGATCGGCGGCCAGGATGACCAGATCGCCGTTGTATCCTTCGACCCACTGCGCGTCGAAACCGGCGAGGCGCTGCTCTTCCGCCTCGGACAGCACGCCGTCGCCGTCCTGATCCAACCTCATGTCCTCGAGCACAAGCAGCGAGTAGAACTCGTCATAGGCCCAGGTGACGCGGACATGCGTCAGGTTGCCCGACTCGTCCACGATGAATTCCAGCCCGGTGTCGATGAAGACATGCGGGTGCGACACCGCGGAAAACGGCAGGCAACAGGCGATCAAGGTGGGTATCCAGCGCATGAACGCGAAGATAGGGTGCCCGACCGGCGCTGGCAACGCGGTTCGGCGGGGAGAACGGATTTTGCCGCTCATTTCGGCGGAAACAGGACCAGCGTCTGCAGCGCCGTGCCGATCGGGCCTTGAGTATCATACAGAACCGACTGCGACATCCCGATGCCGCTGGGTTGCCAGTGTGACACGGAATCCGAGGCGAGCCAGTCGGACATCGGCTCGCGGTGGATCTGCACCGTCAGGTCGGTGTTCATGAACCCCATTTCCGAGGTCGGCGCATTCCAAGAAATGCCATTGCCACAATCGGCCAGCGGGCACAGCGACTGGATCGGCGAGGGGTTTTCGCCCTCGAGCAGAGGCGGGGTGCGCATCCAGATGGTTTTCGGCCCCGCCCCCTGATTACCGCCTTTGGGATAGGCCACCTCGGAATGATGGGCAAAGCCGGGCAGGTCATGCCGCATTTCGCCGATGGGAAACGGGCCGTCTTCGATCTGCGACAGGTCGGGACCCTGGATCGCCACATTCGGCACCGGCCCCAGATCCCGGCGCGCCAGATGCATCGTGGTGGCGGTCGCGCACAGCGTATCGTCCAGGTCATGCACCGTGACGCGCGTGGTGGCCAGCGTCTTGGTGTGGCGCACGGTCTCGGCGGCCACGCGCAGACCGGACAGAGGCAGCGGGCGCAGCAGATCGACGGTCAGGCGGGTCAGCATCTTGTCGGGGCCGACCTCGATCTCGGCCGCGCGCACGATCAGGCCCGCAACCGGGCCGGCATGACAGTGGTCAGCCGACCACGGCCCGCGCGCCGGGTCATTTCCGACAAAGGCCCCGTCGGGCGCGACCCGGAAATAAGCGGTCTTACCCACCACTGGCTGCATCGCCGCGTCCTGCATCTCAGATCTTTTCCTGGGTATGCTTTTTCAGTTCGGCCCGCGCCACCTGACGGCGATGCACCGCATCCGGGCCATCGGCCAGCCGCAGCGTGCGCACATGCGTCCAGGCGGTGGCCAGCGGCGTATCCTGGCTGACGCCCTGCCCGCCGAACATCTGCACCGCCTCGTCGATTACCTTCAGCGCAACGCGCGGCGCCACGACCTTGATCTGGCTGATCCACGGGGCCGCCGCGCGCGCATCGCCCTGATCCATGTACCACGCGGCCTTCAGACACAGCAGGCGGGCCATCTCGATCTCCATCCGGCACTCGGCGATGATGTCGAAATTGGCACCCAGTTGCGCCAGCTTCTTGCCGAAGGCTTCGCGCTGCAGGGCGCGTTTGCACATCTGCTCCAGCGCCATCTCGGCCTGGCCGATCGCGCGCATGCAGTGATGGATACGACCGGGCCCGAGGCGCCCCTGCGCGATTTCGAACCCGCGGCCCTCGCCCAGCAGGATGTTCTCGGCCGGCACCCGGACATCGGTAAACCGAATATGCATGTGCCCGTGCGGCGCGTCGTCATGGCCGTACACTTCCATCGGGCGCAGGATCTCGATCCCGGGCGTGTCGGCGGGCACCACGATCATCGACTGGCGCTTGTGCTTGGGCAGGTCGTCGCCGCCGGTCTTGACCATCACGATGTAGACCTTGCAGCGCGGATCGCCCGCGCCGGACGACCACCATTTCTCGCCATTCAGAACATAGTCATCCCGGTCCCGCACGCAGGACATCGAGATATTCGTGGCATCCGACGAGGCCACATCCGGCTCGGTCATCAGATAGGCCGAGCGGATCTCGCCCTCGAGCAGCGGCTTGAACCACTGTTCCTTCATCGTCTCGGTGCCGTAGCGCTCGAACACCTCCATGTTGCCGGTGTCGGGGGCGGAACAGTTGAACACCTCGGCGCCCAGCGGGGTCTTGCCCATCTCTTCGGCGAAATAGGCGTATTCAACCGTGGTCAGGCCGAACCCCTTGTCGCTGTCGGTCAGCCAGAAATTCCACAGACCCGCCGCCTTGGCCTTGGCCTTCAAGCCTTCCAGGATCTCGGCCTGGCGGTCGGTGTACTGCCAGCGGTCGCCCTTGTTGATCTCGGCCTGGTATTCTTCTTCCAGGGGCATGATCTCGTTGCGGATCATGTCGCGGACCCGCTCAAGCAGCGCCCGGTTCTCCTCGCGCAAGACAAATGACATGTTCATGAAGAATCCTCCGTAGATCCCGGAACCGGGCTTTACCTTTGCGCCGAGGATGGCTTAGCTGCGGCAACTGTGTCCAGCCGCGTGACGGCACGTCACTTGCAATCAATTTGAAACGGAAGAGGGGCGCAGATGGCGTTGTTGATCGATACCGGGCTGTCCGACTGGATGAGCGATGCCGAGATTGCCGAAGAAGTACGGCGACATGCACCAACGGCCGATGTGCGCACGCCAAGCACCATTGGTGACCCGGCCGAGGTCACCATGGTGGCGGTTGTCGGCCTGCGGGACGATCACGCGAGCCGCCTGCCCAATCTGCAGCTGGTGCAAAAGTTGGGCGCCGGGGTCGAGACAATCGTGTCGAACCCCGCCCTGCCCGCGCATGTCCGCGTGGCCCGCCTGAAACCGGACGCCCCGGCGCAAGGCATCGCAGAGTGGTTTCTGGCCTATATCCTGTACGCTCACCGGAACATGGGCTTTCACGCGGACGCTCAGCGGCGGGCTGAGTGGCGGCCGAAAGCGCCGGTGCTGACATCTGACACCGTAGTCGGAGTTCTGGGGCTGGGCCATATCGGCAGCCGTACCGCCCGCATGCTGCGCGATGTCGGGTTTCAGGTCATCGGCTGGAGCCGGTCGCCCAAGCAAATCGAAGATGTGACCTGTCTGCACGGGCAGGATGCTTTGCCGGGAATGCTGCGCGGTTGCGACCATGTCTGCGCGATCCTGCCCTCGACCCCCGAAACCATCGGCTTGTTTGACGCAGAAATGCTCGGCGCGATGAAGGACGGCAGCCAGTTGTTGAATGCGGGACGTGGCGACCTGATCGACGAGGAAGCCTTTATCGAGGCACTTGACCGGGGTCGTCTTGGGCACGCGGTTCTCGATGTGACCGCACAAGAGCCGTTGCCCAAAGACAGCCCCTTATGGCGGCACCCGGCGGTCACGATCACACCGCATGTGTCGGGATGGCATCTGGGTGATGCGTTGGCGGATGTTGCCCAGAACTTTCTGCGGCTGAGTGCAGGTCAGCCCCTGCTGCACGAGGTTGATCGCAGCCGCGGTTACTGATCCGCGATTACGGCGTCAAAATCCAATTGCCGCTGGCATCCTTGCACTGACGGGTGCGGATTTCCGGGTTGGGCGCCGCCCCGGACGGCTGCACAAAGTGCTGGAAGTGAACGCAGTTATCCTTCACGTCCCGTATCCTGACTGTGCCTTTGGTGCCCGTTTTCTCGTTGACCCAGTTGCGCTCCTGCCCGGCGCTTGGGGTCCCGCCTGCCAGCATCGAAGACGTCGTCGCGTCCAGAACCTGATAGTCTTCCGGGCTCAGCCCCATTTCGGCGATGATCCGGGACAGAGGCTTGGCATCGACCGCCCCCACGACACCCGACAAAAACAGCGCAAACAGGGCAGCAGGCAACCGGACAGTCATGCGAAACTCGCTTTCGTGAAAATTGATCTGCACCAAGAATATACATCCGAGCAATCAGGGCCAAGCCCCCGCGGCCGGACCTTCAAATAATGCCGAACAAACCTATCGGACTGCCGGCGCTATCGGCCCGCCGCTGATGCGACCATAGTAATCGCAAACCAAGCTTGAGGCACAGGAATGGCTCATCAAAATTACTACGCGCCCACCGGCGGGCTTCCGGACCAGACTCAGCTGCTGACCGACCGCGCCATGTTCACTGACGCCTATGCCGTCATCCCGAAAGGCACGATGCGCGACATCGTGACCAGCTTTCTGCCGTTTTGGGAACAGACCCGACTGTGGGTCCTTTCGCGCCCCCTCAGCGGGTTTGCCGAGACGTTTTCGCAATACATCATGGAGGTCCAGCCGGGCGGCGGCAGCGATACGCCCGAGACGGACCCGAAGGCTCAAGGCGTGGTCTTCGTCGTCGAAGGGTCGGTTACCCTGACCCTTGCGGGGCAGGTCCACGAGCTGGACACAGGGGGCTATGCCTACATTCCGCCCGGGTCCGATTGGACCTTGCACAACCGCTCTGACGCCGTGGCCCGGTTCCATTGGGTACGCAAGGCCTATGAGGCCGTACCCGGATTGCCGGCCCCCGATCCGATCATCACCAACGAACGCGACGTCGCCCCAACCCCAATGCCCGGCACCGAAGGTCGGTGGGCCACCACGCGCTTCGCGGATCCAAGTGATCTGCGCCATGACATGCATGTGAACATTGTCACGTTTGAACCAGGCGGGGTCATCCCCTTTGCCGAAACGCATGTCATGGAGCACGGGCTTTATGTGCTTGAGGGCAAGGCCGTCTATCGACTGAACCAGGATTGGGTCGAGGTCGAGGCCGGTGACTACATGTGGTTGCGCGCGTTCTGTCCTCAAGCCTGCTACGCGGGCGGGCCGGGGCGATTCCGGTATCTGCTCTACAAGGACGTCAATCGGCACATGCCGTTGAAACTGTGCACACGATGACCAGCAAAAGGTTCTGAAAACGGGCTTTTGCGTCGGCAGGGGTTCACAGGGACGGCGGAATTTGCTGAAATCAGAGGTGATTTCGTTTTGTTCATTCGTGGAGATTGGTCGATGAAACTGCGCGCCCCTCTGACGGCACTGGCCATGATCGGCCTCATGGTCGCCGTCGACACCGCCCCGGTCGTGGCAAAGGAAGCGACCAAAACCGTATCCGTCATGAGCCGCACATGGGCTGTGACGCAGGTTGCGGACGCCCCTGTCGTGTATCGTGCGACCCGCGACAACAATAACCTCAACCCGTTCGGCCCGCCGCCGCGCCTGCGCACGGTTCAGGCCATTGCGGCCATCCAGCAGGCAACCGGGTGCAAGGTGATCCGGTCAAGCATGTACCAGAATATTTCGGGCCAGTTCTTCTCGCAGGTCAGCTGCGGATAGCGGCGACGCCATACGGGCATTGAGGTCGGTCAAACGGCCTGCCATAGCTTGCGCATGAAACTCGCAATTAACGGATTCGGCCGCATCGGCCGCACGATCCTGCGGCAGGTCATGGCCCTGCCAGCGGGTTCGGATGTTCAAGTGGTGCTGATCAACGACATCGCACCGCTGGAGACCTGTGCCTATCTGTTCAAGTACGACAGCACGTTCGGCCCCTATGCCGGTTCGGTCGAAACCAGCGCCGGGGCCTTGCAGGTAGATGGACATTCGATTCCACTGAGCCACAGCGACGACCTTGCCGATGTCGATCTGTCCGGCGTGGACGTGATGCTGGATTGCACGGGTATCGCGCGCAGCTCGGACGTCGCAATCCGGGGCCTGCAGGCAGGGGCTGGCAAGGTGCTGATTTCCGGCCCGTCCCCGGCCGCCGAAACAACGATCGTTCTGGGTGCCAACGAAGACATGCTGGGCAGTGCCCGGATTGTGTCGAACGCGTCCTGCACCACCAACGCGCTGGCGCCGCTGGCCAAGGTGATCGACGAGATCGGAGGCATCGCCTCAGCGCACATGACCACGATTCACTGCTACACAAACAGCCAGCCGATGGTGGACGCTCCGCGCGGCGACCTGGCGCGGTCGCGGGCCGGGGCCTTGTCGATGGTACCCACCACGTCAAGCGCGACCCATCTGATCGACGTGGTTCTGCCGCATCTTGCAGGCCGCGTCTCGGGCGCGGCGGTTCGGGTGCCCACTGCCAGCGTCTCGGCGGTGGATCTGGTCGTGACCCTGCAAAATGGAATGGATCCGGAGCTGTTCTCTGCCGAATTGAGCCGCGCCGTCGAGGCATCAAAGGTGCTCGGCTGGACCGACTTGCCGCTGGTCTCGTCCGATCTGCGTACGCGACCGGAATCGCTGGTGATTGCCGGACCGGAAACACGAGTCGTCGGGCAAAATCAGGTCCGGGTTTTCGGATGGTATGACAATGAGTGGGGTTTTTCGGCCCGTATGCTCGATGTCGCCGGGATGATGGCTCAGACGGAATAGCCCGCAGCGCGCTTGGCGCTGCAGGGCTGAGTTACAGGTTTCAGTCGTGCGGCAAACTGCCAGCGCCGTGACCGGCCATTCCGCCCGAGACCTCTTCGGTCGACTCCTCGGCCAGTTCATGCGGCAGAATGAGGTTCAGCACGATGGCGATCAGCGCCGCAGGCAGCAGTCCGCTTGTCATCAGGATGCGGATTGTGTCCGGCAAGTGCTGAACCGCGCCGGGCTCCAGCTGCAAACCAAGCCCGATCGACAGCGAGATTGCGAATATCACCATGTTGCGGCGGTTCCAGTCCACGTCGGACAACATCGAAATGCCGGCAGCCACCACCATGCCGAACATGACGATCACACCGCCCCCCAGAACTTCGATCGGAACAGTGCGTATGATGGCGCCGACCTTGGGAACAAGTCCGCACAGGATCAGGAACAGCGCACCAATCGTGACGACATGGCGGCTCATGACTCCGGTCATCGCGATCAGGCCGACATTCTGACTGAACGAGGTATTCGGCAAACCGCCAAACATACCGGCGACGGCCGTGCCAACACCATCTGCGTAGGTCGCTCCCGCGATCTCTTTGTCCGTGGCCTCGCGACCCGCGCCGCCTTTGGTAATGCCCGAAACGTCACCGACGGTTTCGACCGCTGACACGAAAGCCATGAGGCAGAACCCGATCACCGCCGCCAGCGAGAATTCGAACCCATATTTGAAGGGCACCGGCAGCGCGAAACCAGCGGCCCGCGACCAGCTTGTTCCAATGGCTTCAAACGTCACCATTCCGACCATCAGGGCGTAGACATAGCCGACAGCCAATCCGACCAGAACCGCAGACACCGACAGCATTCCGCGGGCAAAGAACTTGAGGCCCAGCGTGACGATCACGACGACCAGTGCCGCAGACCAGTTGAGCAGCGATCCGTATTCCGGCGTACCGATCGCAGGGACACCACCCGCCGCATATTGGATGCCGACCTTGACAAGTGCCAATCCGATCATCGTCACAACAAGGCCCGTGACCAATGGCGGCAGAGCGAAGCGGATCTTGCCAATGAACATCCCAAGGCAGGCGTGAAAGATGCCGCCGATCAGAACGCCTCCGAACAGCGCGGCAAGGGCCTCAACGCCCTTGCCAGCCACCAATGGGATCATGATGGGCAGGAACGCAAAGCTTGTTCCCTGAACGATGGGCAATGCCGCACCAACCGGGCCCAGTGTGATGGTCTGCAACAAGGTAGCCAGCCCTGCAAACAGCATCGACATCTGGATCAGATACAGCAGCTCGGGAAAATCGGGCGAGTTCGACCCGAAGCCAAACCCGGCCGCACCGGCCACGATGATGGCGGGGGTCACGTTTGACACAAACATTGCCAGAACGTGCTGAATCCCAAGTGGTATCGCCTTGTGCAGCGCAGGCGTGTAATTCGGATCCCGAAGCTGATCGGGTGTTCCTATCGAAGTTTCGGCCATGATCTCAACTGTCTCCCTGTTTTCTCATGGGGGTCTTGCCGCTTCTCCGGCAGCTTCAAAATTGGCTTAGCGTTCAACCACCTCGTAAGGGGTATCGAACCAGTGCTCCTCGAGGTTTGCGCCTGAACCGATACGGTCGACTACCGCGAAAAGGCCTGGCGCGTGCAGTGGCGTCAGCACACCGTGCCACGTGCCCCTATGGTAGTTCACAGCCTGCCCCGGCTGCGTCACGAAGGCCAGCGGCCGGCCGGGAACGCCATCCTCATCCGGCGCGACGATCACCAGGAACGGCTGGTTGGTCATGGGAACGAAAGCCTGGCTGCCTTGGGGGTGACGTTCGACCATGTCCAGTTGATAGGGCAATGCCCGCGGATTGGCATCGAACAGGCTGATCCCCGCGCGCCCATCCGCGAAATCCAGAACCGCCCGGTCATGGTATCGCCCGCACTGACCCTGGTTGATGATCTTGTCCGGCGTGCCCGAAACCTCAAGCACATCGCCGAACGGTGCAAAGGCTTGGGCCGTCAGCGGCGCGATAGGAATGATCCGCGTCATGAGGGCAGCACGTCGCGCAGCCGGAACTCGGCGATGCGCTCGACCTGACGGCAAGCCTCGGCGAGTTCGGTCTCGCGGTCATTCTCGATGCGTCGCTGGAACGCCTGCAGGATCGAGGCCTTGTCGTGGTCGCGCACGGCGATGATGAAGGGGAAGCCAAATTTCTCGGTGTAACGCGTGTTCAGATCGGTAAAGGCGTCGCGCTCGGCGTCGGTCAGGGCGTCCAACCCGGCGGAGGCCTGTTCCGAGGTGCTTTCGGCCGTCAGGCGTTTGGCCTGCGCCAGCTTGCCCGCCAGATCCGGATGCGCGGTCAGAACGCCCAGCCGTTCCTCGGGCGAGGCCGAACGGAACACCCGTGCCAGCGCGTTGTGTAGCCCGCCCGCCGTATCATGAGCGGGGCCCAGTTCCAGCGCGCAGGCGCGCTCGGCGATCCAGGGTGAATGTTCGAAAATACCGCCATAGGCCGCCACGAAGGCGTCGCGGTCCATCTGCGAGGGGCGCGGGCGGTCCTGCGGCGGATGATGCGCGGCCCAGTGTTCGGCAATCTGCAACCGGGTCGCGAACCACACATCGGAAAAGCCGCGCGCATAGTCCAGAAACCGCTTCAGCGCCATCACCCGGCCCGGCCGGCCGATCAGGCGGCAATGCAGACCGATCGACAACATCTTGGGCGCGCCCGCCTGCCCCTCGGCATAGAGCGCATCGAAGCTGTCGCGGAGATACGCAAAGAACTGGTCGCCCGAGTTGAACCCCTGCGGCGTGGCAAATCGCATGTCGTTGCAGTCCAACGTATAGGGCACGATCAGCTGGTCGCGCCCACCGGTATGCATCCAATAAGGCAGATCGTCGGCGTAGGTGTCGGCCACATAGGCAAACCCGCCTTCCTCGGCCACCAGCCGCACGGTGTTGTCCGAGCACCGCCCCGTGTACCAGCCGCGCGGACGGTCTCCGACCACCTCAGTGTGCAGGCGGATCGCCTCGGCGATCTGGGCGCGCTCTTCGTCTTCGGGCATATCCTTGTGTTCGATCCATTTCAGCCCGTGGCTGGCGATCTCCCACCCGGCGGATTTCATCGCCGCCACCTGATCAGGCGAGCGCGCCAGCGCGGTGGCCACGCCATAGACGGTCACCGGCAGGTCGGCCATCAGGCGATGCAGCCGCCAGAACCCGGCGCGGGCGCCGTATTCATATATGGATTCCATGTTCCAATGACGCTGGCCGGGCCAAGGCGCGGCACCCACGATTTCGGACAGAAATGCCTCGGACGCAGCGTCGCCATGCAATACGCAGTTTTCGCCGCCCTCTTCATAGTTCAGCACGATCTGCACTGCCAGCTTGGCTCCGCCCGGCCACTGGGCATCTGGCGGGTTGGCTCCGTATCCAATCATGTCGCGGGGGTATCGGGGGGGCTGCATTCTGCTTTCCGTCTTCAATTTCAAGCTTCCATTCGGTTTATCCCATAAAACCGTGATGGATTATCAAATCAATCCGAACGCTGTTTCCGGTTGTTTCGGCGTTCCCTGCGCCATGGCCTTTGCCGCAAGGTGGGCAATGCAAACCGGATTGCTCAAAATGGCATCCGAAGACGAAACGTGCAGACAACAGCAGGAGCAACTCGTGGCAGGCTATCTGACGACCCATGTTCTGGACACGGCGCGGGGATGTCCGGCCGAGGGGCTGAAAATCGCGTTGTACCGCGTGTCCGGCAATTCGCACCGGAAACTGGTTGAGATGGAAACCAATGCGGACGGGCGCACCGACAGTCCGATCCTGCCGGAAAAGACTTTCAAGACCGGTATCTACGAGTTGATCTTCTTTGCGGGGGACTACTTGCGGGCCTCCGGGCAAGCCGTTGAAGACCCTCTTTTCCTTGATCAAATACCGATCCGGTTCGGCATGTCCGACCCCGAGGCGCATTACCATGTGCCGCTATTGCTGTCGCCATTCGGGTATTCGACCTACCGGGGCAGCTGACCCCTCAGACCTGCGACGTCCGCACCACGTCGCCGATCCGCGAGATCATGAAATCCATGAACAGACGCGCCTTGGGGTCCTGATGACGCCGATGCGTGTAGAGACACGCCATCTGGACCGAAACCGGTGGCGTGTCGACGGCAACAGGCACCAAACGCCCGGCCTTGAGATGCTCGGCCACTTCAAAAACGGGTTTCATCGCGATCCCCTGCCCAGCCAGCGCCCAATCCGTCAGAACATCGCCGTCGTCGCACTCGAACCGTCCGGACACCGCAAACCGTTTTGGTCCTTCGGCTGTCTGCAGTAGCCATTGGAACTCGGTCGCTCCGGGGAATCGCAGGTTCAGGCATTCGTGCCGGTCCGAGATCAGCTCCGCCCCGGTCCGGGGCATGCCCCGGCGCGCGACATAGTCTGGCGCAGCACACAAGACACGCTGGCAATCCGCGATTTTGCGGATACGCAATGTGCTGTCTTCGGGTTGACCGATGAAGAACGCCAGATCCAGCCCTTCGGTTGTGAGATCAACAGACCTGTCCGTCAGACGCAGCCGCACGTCAATCTCGGGGTAGTCGGCAAGAAATTCAGGCACTTGAGGCGCCAACAGCCGTCGCCCGACCCCCAGTGGAGCCGCGACGAAAAGCGATCCCCGGGGCGCTTCGGTCAGGTGCACGACCTGCGCTTCGGCCTCGTTCACGGCATCCAGAACCGCAACCGCACCGGGGTAGAACGCCCGGCCCTGCTCGGTCGGGCTGAGGTTTCGGGTCGTACGCTGGAACAATCGCACACCCAAATGATCTTCGAGCTGGGAAATCCGCGCCGAAGTCACCGCTGGCGAGATTCGCAGATCGCGCCCGGCCGCGGACATGCTGCCAAGATCATAGACCCGGACAAAGGTACGGATATTGTCGAGATAGGACATCTTTTCGTTTTTTTTGATACAGTTTGACAATATACGGGAATACCGAAGAAAACCCCGTTTGCCTAGTGTGTCGGCAAGCAATCGGAGAGCTTTGCATGTATGAATTCGCCGTGTTCTGGGACTGGATGGCATTTGCGGTGCGGTGGCTGCATGTCATCACGGCAATCGCCTGGATCGGATCGTCATTCTATTTCATCGCGCTGGACCTCGGCCTGAACCGCGACATCCCCGGTCCTGCGGATGGCGAGGAATGGCAGGTGCATGGCGGCGGCTTCTACCATATTCAGAAATACCTTGTGGCGCCCGAGCGGATGCCCGACCACCTGACCTGGTTCAAATGGGAAAGCTATGCAACCTGGCTCAGCGGTGCGGCCTTGTTGATGATCGTCTATTGGGTGGGCGGCGAGCTGTATCTGATCGACGCACAGAAGGCCGATCTGGCGCTTTGGCAGGGCATCCTGATCTCGGCGGCGTCGCTGACCGTGGGCTGGCTGATCTATGACTTCCTGTGCAAATCTGGCCTGGGTGAGCGTCCGACCCTGCTGATGCTGCTGCTGTTCGTTCTGCTGGTGGCGATGGGCTGGGGATACAACCAGATCTTCACCGGCCGCGCGATGATGCTGCATCTGGGCGCCTTCACCGCCACGATCATGACGGCCAATGTGTTTTTCATCATCATGCCCAACCAACGGATCGTTGTGGACGACCTGAAAAACGGCCGCACCCCGGACCCGAAATACGGCAAGATCGCCAAGCTGCGCTCGACCCACAATAACTATCTGACTTTGCCGGTGGTCTTCCTGATGCTGTCGAACCACTATCCCTTGGCTTTTGCGACCGAATACAACTGGATCATCGCGGCGCTGGTCTTCCTGATGGGTGTCACCATCCGGCACTACTTCAATACCCGCCACGCCCGGGCCGGCAACCCGACCTGGACCTGGCTTGTGACGGCCCTGCTGTTCATCGCCATCATGTGGCTGTCCACTGCGCCGATGTACAAACCGCTGGAAGAGGCCGAGGCGCAGCCTCTGACCCAGTTCGAGGAGCGCTTTGTGCAGGCCAGCGGCTTTGAAGAAGCCCATGACGTAGTCTTGGGGCGCTGTTCCATGTGTCACGCGCGCGAGCCCGTCTGGGACGGAATCCTCTGGGCCCCCAAGGGTGTTCTTCTGGAGACCGAAGGTGACATCGCGCGCAATGCCGAGCAAATCTATCTGCAGGCTGGAGTCAGCCACGCGATGCCGCCGGCCAACGTCACCTATATGGAACCCGAAGACCGCGAGGCCATTATCCGCTGGTTCCGAAACGCGGGCCTGTAGCGGCAGCTTTTCCACAACTTCGCATGGGAACTGGGAAATCCGCGTTTATTTCTTTGCCTGAGCGGTTTGAGATGATCTAACTGTTTCCAAGGGATCGCGGCGCCGCGACAAGCAGCGCAAATCAATGCGGCCCGGGACAGGTGGAGCCATTTGATGCAGGCGAGCAGACGTAGGGGCGGTCTGAAGAACTGGTGTGCGGGTGTGTTTTTTGCCCTCGCCCCGACCTGTGCGATGGCACTGGAAACATCGCTTGCAGCGCCAGGTTTGTCGGACGACTTGAAAAAGCAGATTGAGGAAACGTCCTCGGTCATGACTGCCGACAACCGGGGTCTGGACACGCCGCTTGAAGTTCTGTCAGCCGCGTTGTCGGATTACCGAACGATCGTGCAAATTCTCTATGATGCCGGATATTTCGGCCCGTCGGTCAGCATCAAGCTGGACGGGAAGGAAGCGGCAGATCTCAGCTCGCTGAGCGTTCCTGCGCAGATCAATCGGGCAACGATCACCATTCGCCCCGGCAAAGCGTACAATTTCGGAACCGCAGTCGTTCAGCCTTTGGCCCCCGATACCGAATTGCCCGAAGAGTTTGCCCCCGGCAAGCTGGCCACGACCGGCGCCATTCAACAGGCGACTTCGGACGGGATTCAGGCTTGGAAGGACGCGGGCCACGCCAAAGCGAAACTGCGCGATCAACAGATCATCGCCCGGCACGCACAGGCCCAGCTGGACGCCCGGATCGACCTGGATCAGGGGCCGCGCCTGAAGTTCGGCAAGATGTATATCGAAGGCGGCACCGATGTCCGCCACAGTTCGATCGAGAAAATCGCCGGTTTTCCGTCGGGCGAGGTCTACTCGCCCGAAAAGTTGCAAAAGGTCGGCACACGGCTGCGGCGGACTGGTACGTTCAGCACCGTCTCGATCCAGGAACGGGACACGCCGAACCCGGACGGCACGCTGGATTTCGACGCCACCTTCGAGGACTTGCCCAAACGCCGCCTGACGTTTGGGGTCGAACTGGCCTCGCGCGATGGCTTGGACCTGACCGCGACCTGGACCCACCGCAACGTGTTCCGGCGCGCCCAGCGGCTACGCTTTGAGGCCGCCATCCGAAATATCGGCGGGTCAGAGGATATCGACGGGCGGTTGGGTCTGCGTCTGGATCAGCCTGACCGATTGGGCCCCGACGACAACACCTTCTGGAGCGCGCTGCTCGAGCGCCGAAATACCGACAATTACAGCGTGTCGGTTGCCTCGCTGACCTATGGTGCGCGGCGGACGTTCTCGGACGAGTTGTATGCCGAGGCGGCTGTGGGCTTTTCCATCTCGAACGCTGACGACGCCTATGGTGACGGCCGCAAGTTCAGATATTTCATCATTCCGTTCCGGTCCGAGTGGGACAAACGCGACAGCAAGGTCAGCGCCACCCGCGGGTATTACCTGGACAGCCAGTTCATGCCCTTTGTCGGCATCTCGGGCACGGATACCGGGCTGCGCCTGTTTTTCGACGGTCGCGCCTATACCAGCCTGGGCACTGGCGGCCGGATCGTGCTGGCCGGGCGGGTACAACTTGGATCGATCCTTGGCCCCCCGGCGGATGGTGTCACACCGGATTTCCTGTTCTTCTCCGGCGGCGCGGGCACCGTTCGCGGTCAGCCCTATGAAAGCCTTGGTGTCCCCGTCGGCACGGGGATTGCCGGCGGCAAGTCCTTTCTTGGCCTGTCGGGCGAGGTGCGCGGCAAGGTCACCGAAAAGCTGTCTCTTGTTGGGTTTTACGACTACGGTATCGTAGACACGTCCTCGTTCATCGGCAGTGGCGCCGAGTACCACGCGGGCGCGGGCCTTGGCGTTCGGTACGATCTGGGCGGCTTCGGCCCGCTAAGGCTGGACCTGGCGGTGCCTGTGCAAGGTGACACGGGCAACGGGCTGCAGTTCTATATCGGGATCGGGCAAGCATTTTGAGGCGTTACCTTTCATATCCTCTGGCGGTCGGGGCAACCGCCTTTGCCCTGTCCGGCCCCGTGGCCGCGCAAGAGGAAGAGAGCGGCGGTCTGCTGACCGATTTCCTGCAGAACACGTTATCCGGAGACAACCGAAATATCCGGGTCATCGGCTTGGAGGGCGCGCTGAGCTCTCGCGCACGCATCCAGGAGATCACGGTGGCCGACGACGAAGGAGTCTGGCTGACCATCAAGAACGCCGAGCTGGATTGGAGCCGGCTGGCCCTGATCCGCGGCCGGTTTTCCGTGAACGCCCTGACCGCCGAAGAAATCGACATCGCACGCGCACCCGGCAAGACCACCACGGACGAACCGGCCGCCACCGCCGAGACCGAACCCTTTCAACTGCCAGAACTGCCCGTGGCGATTGAGATCGGTGAACTGCGCGTCGACGAGTTGTCCCTGGGCGAACCGCTGATCGGCGTTGCAGCAGACCTTTCAGTGGACGGAAACCTGAATCTTGCCGATGGCGCGCTGGACACCAAGCTGGATATCAATCGGTTGGACCGGGCCGGCGATCAGATAAATCTTGTGGCCGGTTTCCAGAACGAAAGCCGGCAAATCGACCTGGACCTGACCGTCTCCGAGGCGTCAGGTGGGCTGATTTCGACCGCATTGAATATACCGGACAGCCCACCCATCGGCCTGACGGCCAAAGGGTCCGGTCCGATCACCGACTTCACGGCGGATATCGGGCTGAGCAGTGACAATGTCGACCGTGTCTCGGGCCAGGTGCGTCTGCGCGGGATCGAGAAGACCGAAGGGGCGGCAGACGAAGGCATTGCCTTTACCGCCGACCTAGGCGGCGACCTGACCCCTTTTCTGGCCGCCAACATGGATACCTTCTTCGGTACGGATACACGTCTGTATGTCGATGGCCGTACCGGAGCCGAAGGTGCGCTGGAGATTACCGAGGCGGACATCACGTCCGAAGCTTTGAAACTGGAAGCGCAGCTCAGCCTTGGAACAGGCGGAGCGCTGCAACTGGCAGCCGTCCAGGCACGGATCTCGCCACCGGCTGGGGACGACGTGGTCCTGCCATTCGGTGGAGGAGACACATCCGTCAAAGCCGCACAGCTCTCTGCGCTTTTCGACCACGAAAACGGCAATCATTGGGACCTGAGCCTGACGACCGAGAATGTTGTCACACCCCAAGTCCAGATTGCGCACACGCGGTTGACCGCACAGGGCACCCTGACTCAGATCGGCGGTCTGGACCTGACCGGAGACCTTCAAGCCTCTCTGGACGGTTTGGACTTGGCTGATCCTGCTCTGAACACAGCGGTGGGCGATCGCGTCACCCTTGATGGCCTGTTCGAATACGGACGGGACAAATCGCTCCGACTCTCGGGTTTCGAACTTGGGGGAACCGACTATTCAGCGACCGCCGATGCTGTCGTCAGCGGGCTTGAAAGCGGTCTGAAGATTGACGGATCGGCAAAGGTAACGGCGTCCGATCTGTCTCGTTTCTCTGAGGTCGCCAAATTGGATCTGGGCGGCCGGGCATCGGTCCGGGTCGAGGGGGCGGGCTCGCCGTTGGAGGGCAGTTTTGACGGCAAGCTGGCCGTTTCCGGAAAAAACCTGTCCACTGGTCGAGACGATATCGACCCCATCATCGCGGGCGAGACGGACATCACGCTGGACGCCAAGCGGGATGCAAACGGCATCCTGATCCGCGCTTTCACCATCGACGGCGAAACGCTGAACGCACAGGCGGATGGCGCGGTCACCACTCCGAACGGCAATCTGACCATCGACGGCCAGGCCCGGGTGAATGCCTCGGACCTCTCTGTATTCTCCGGCCTCGCCAAGCGCGACCTTGCGGGGGCCGTTCAGGCCCAGGTGGATGGCAAAGGCACCGTGCAGACCCTTGAGTTTGATGGCACTGCGCAGGTGACGACTACAGACCTGCAAACCGGGCTGGATCAGGTGGATCCGCTTGCGACCGGCCGCGTTGTCCTGAACTTCGACGGGGCCCGCACCGGTGACCGGATCGAAATCCGCAAGGCGACCGTTGACGCAGCCACGCTGAGTGCCCAAGTCGCGGCAACCATCGACGATCCGACCGGAAACCTGGCCTTTGACGGTCAGGCGCAGGTCAATGCCCCCGACCTGTCCGTCTTTTCCGGACTGGCAGGCCGTACGTTGGCGGGCGCGGTCACGGCGGATGTGACCGGTCGAGGGGCCCGTGGCAGCAAAGTCTTCGACGTGCAGGGCAAAATCAATGCAGAGGACATCTTGACCGGAATCGATGCCGTGGATGCGCTGATCCCCGGACAGACGACACTGACAGTCGACGCATCGAACGGCGACGAAGGGTTGAACATTCGCAACTTCCGGCTTGCAGGGACAGCCTTGTCCGCTAACGCATCCGGCATCTTGAGCCGCGAAAGCGGAGGGCTGAGCTTCTCCGCCGCGTTGGACGACCTCGCCCGGGTTTCACAGACCCTGACGGGACCGCTGAAGGTGAACGGGAATGTGGCCCCCACATCCAGCGGTGTCGAGGGCACGGTCAGAGTGACCGGCCCGGAGACGTCCTATGCCAATCTTGTCGGCAGCGTAAATACGGATGGCTCGGCCGACCTGGACTTTGACGCCAAGTTTGATCGGGTCGAACGTTTTGCGCCCGAGTTTCCGGGCAGCTTGACGGCGAAAGGCAATGCAACGCGCCAGAACGGCGTGTGGACCATTGATGCCAATGCCGCCGGACCGGCCGAGATCAGCAGTGCAGTCAAGGGAACCTACGACGAAGCCTCGGGCAATGCCGACATCTCCGCACAGGGCGGCGTCAATTTGGGCATTGCAAACATCTTCATCACGCCCAACAAGATCGACGGATCGGCCCGGTTCGACCTGGCGTTGAAGGGCAAGCCGGCGCTGGAGTCGCTGAGTGGTCAGATCACCACCTCAGGGACGTCGATGGCGATCCCCAGCGTTGGGCAGACCATCACCGATATCGGCGGAACTGTAGACCTTGCCAACAGCCGAGCAACGATTTCGATGCGCGGCGGCATGCGCGCCGGAGGCGGATTTACGGTCAGTGGCCCGGTCGACCTGACACCGCCTTTCAACGCGCAGATCACAACTGCAATCAACAATCTCGTCCTGACCGACAATCTTCTGTACGAGACCACGTTGAACGGCCAGATCGCTATGACGGGCGCCCTGGCAGGGAACAGTTCGCTGGCCGGGCAGATCACGTTTGGCGAGACCAATATCAACCTGGCCGCGGCATCAGGCGCGGTGGGGGCCGCGCCGATCCCGAAGATCGAACACGTGAACGAAAGCAATGCCAGCTACGTCACTCGGGAACGGGCGCAGCTGGTAGAAAAAGAGAAAACGTCGCAATCGGACTCTCGCATATCTCTCGACATCAGCCTGTTGGCCCCCAAGGCGGTTTTCGTGCGAGGTCGCGGTGTGAATGCTGAATTGGGCGGTGCGATCTTCATCAAGGGCACCACCAAATCCGTCATCCCATCGGGCCAGATCGAACTGATCCGCGGTAATCTGGACATCCTTGGCCGGAGGCTGGCGCTGACCAAAGGCGTGGTCAGCCTGCAGGGCGACCTGACGCCGTATATCGAATTCGAATCCTCGGCCAGCACTTCGGATGGAACCGCAACGTTGGAAATCGCGGGCCCTCTGGATTCTCCGACAGTCGATGTGTTCTCGGACCCCGAACGCCCCGCCGAAGAGGCGCTGGCCATGCTGCTGTTCGGCAACCGCTTTTCCGAACTGTCCCCGTTTGTCATCGCCCAGATGGCCGCGTCGCTGGCCCAACTGAGCGGTGCCGGTGGCGATGCCACCAAGGGCGTTCGGGACGCCACGGGCGTAGATACCGTCGACGTCGGCGCGACCGAGGGCGGCGGCGGGCGTCTGGGCGCCGGCGCTTATCTGAGCGACAACCTGTACGCCGATTTCACCGTGAACACCGAAGGCGACACCGAGGTGAACCTGAACCTGGACGTCAGCGACAGCGTGACGGTGCGCGGCACCGTAGATGGGCGCGGCGATACCGGCATCGGGATTTTCTTCGAGCGTGACTACTAGGGTTGGGCGGGACCGCCACCCTAGACCTCTTCGACGGACAAGACCCCATCCAGTGATTTGATGGCACCCTTGATCTGGGGATTGATCGGGAATTCCTGCCCCAGGTCCATCTCGACCTCTCCCGGCAAGCCTGGATCCAGCAGACACAAATGGATCGGCCCTTTCGAGGCGTTTTTGGCCGCCCCCGCAGCATTCGCGAGAACGCTGGCGACCGTCGACAGCGCCTGTGATTGGTCCAAAAAGATACGAAGCCCGGTCGCGCCGGCCTCGGCCACGACTGAATCCGCCGGCCCGACCGAGCGCGCCAGCAGCTTCAGCTGGTCAGCCTCCATCGTGGCTTCGGCCGTCAGCACGACCTGCGCGCCGGTTTCCAGATATTCGCGTGATTTCTCTAGGGTTTCCGAGAACAGCGTCACCTCGTACGCCCCCGTCGGGTCGGACAGCTGTGCAAAGGCGAACCGGTTGCCTTTGGCCGATTTCCGTTCCTGTCGCCCGGCGACCACACCGGCCATCTTGGCGATCAACGGACCCGAGCGTGCCTTTTCGGTAACCTCGTCCAGCGTCATCACCTGCTTGCGTTTCAGCGCGGGCATATAGTCGTCCAGCGGGTGGCCGGACAGGTAGAAGCCGATGGCCTTGAATTCCTCGCTCAGCCGTTCGGCGGGTAGCCAGTCGGGCGATTTCGACAGGCGCGGTTCGGGCAGGTCGTCGCCCGCCTCGCCGAACAGCGAGACCTGGTTCGAGTTCTTCTGTTCGTGGATCGCCGCCGAATACTGCACCAGCTGTTCGAGGCTTTCGAAGACCCGGCGGCGGTTCTTGTCCAGCTCGTCAAAGGCGCCCGCGCGCGCCAGCATCTCCAGCGGCCGTTTTCCGACCTTCTTCAGATCGACCCGGCGGGCAAAGTCAAAGAGGTTGACGAACGGCTTGTCGCCCCTGCCCTGCACCACGAGGTTCATCGCCTCGACGCCCACGTTCTTGAGCGCGCCCAGCGCATAGACCAGCTTGCCATCCACCACATCAAACGTTGCCTGCGACCGGTTTATGCAAGGCGGCACGTAGGGCAGTTCCAAACCCTTGCGGACCTCTTCGAAATAGATCGCCAGCTTGTCGGTCAGATGGATATCGCAGTTCATGACACCGGCCATGAATTCGACCGGGTGGTTCGCCTTCAGCCAGCCGGTCTGATAGCTGACCACCGCGTAGGCCGCCGCGTGAGATTTGTTGAAGCCGTAGTTGGCGAATTTCTCCAGCAGGTCGAACACCTCGGACGCCTTCTTGGCATCTACCCCGTTCGCGGCTGCCCCGGCCTCGAATTTCGGGCGCTCGGCGTCCATCGCCTCTTTGATTTTTTTACCCATCGCGCGGCGCAGCAGGTCGGCGCCGCCGAGGCTGTAGCCCGCCATGACCTGCGCGATCTGCATCACCTGCTCCTGGTAGACGATGATGCCTTGCGTTTCTTCCAGAATGTGGTCGATCAGCGGGTGGACCGAGGTGATCTTGCGCTGGCCATTCTTGACCTCGCAATAGGTCGGGATGTTCTCCATCGGGCCGGGACGGTAGAGCGCGACCAGCGCCACGATGTCCTCGATGCAGGTGGGTTTCATGCGCTTGAGCGCATCCATCATGCCCGAGCTTTCAACCTGGAACACCGCCACGGTCTTGGCCGCGGAATAGAGCTTGTAGGTGGCCGGGTCATCCAGCGGGATGGCGTTGATCTGGTTCTCGGCCCCCTCGGCCGGCTCATAAAGCTGCCGACCGTCGGCCGCCACGTGCAATGGCCGTCCGGACTTGAAGATCAGGTCCATGGCGTTCTGGATGACCGTCAGAGTCTTGAGGCCCAGAAAGTCGAATTTCACCAGGCCGGCCTGTTCGACCCACTTCATATTGAACTGGGTGGCAGGCATGTCCGAGCGGGGGTCCTGATAGAGCGGCACCAGCTCGTCCAGCGGCCGGTCGCCGATCACCACGCCAGCGGCGTGGGTCGAAGCGTTGCGCAGCAGCCCCTCGACCTGCTGGCCATAAGTCAGAAGGCGGTCGACCACCTCTTCGTTGCGGGCTTCTTCGCGCAGACGCGGTTCGTCTTTCAGGGCCTTCTCGATCGACACCGGCTTGACGCCTTCGACCGGGATCATCTTGGACAGGCGATCCACCTGGCCGTAAGGCATCTGCAGCACCCGCCCGATGTCGCGCACCGCGGCCTTGGACAAGAGCGCGCCGAAGGTGATGATCTGGCCAACCTTGTCGCGGCCGTATTTCTGCTGAACATACCGGATCACCTCTTCGCGGCGGTCCATGCAGAAGTCGATGTCAAAGTCGGGCATCGACACCCGTTCGGGGTTCAGGAAGCGTTCGAACAGCAGGCTGTAACGCAACGGGTCAAGGTCGGTAATCGTCAGCGCATAGGCCACCAGCGAACCCGCGCCCGAGCCACGGCCCGGACCGACGGGGATGTCATGATCCTTGGCCCATTTGATGAAGTCCGCAACGATCAGGAAGTAACCGGGGAACCCCATGCCCTCGATGATGTCCAATTCGAAATCCAGACGCTTCTGGTATTCCTCAGGTGGGACAGCGTGCGGGATCACCGCCAGTCGGGCCTGCAGACCCTCGTTGGCCTGGCGGCGTAGCTCCTCGACCTCGTCATCGGCGAATTTCGGCAGGATCGGATCCCGCTTGTAGGCCATGAAGGCGCAACGTTTGGCAATCTCGACCGTGTTTGCGATCGCCTCGGGCAGATCGGCAAAGAGCGTGGCCATTTCCTGCGGAGATTTGAAGTAATGCTGCGCGGTCAGGCGGCGACGACCTTCCTGCTGGTCGACATAGGCACCCTCGGCAATGCAGATCAGCGCATCATGCGCCTCATACATATCCGAGGTCGGGAAATAGACGTCATTCGTGGCCACCAGAGGCAGGTTCTTGGCATAGGCCATTTCCACATGGCCGCGCTCGGTCAGGCGCTCGGCCTCGGGCTGGCCATCCTCGCCGGGATGACGTTGCAGTTCGATATAAAGCCGATCGGGGAACATCGCGGCCAACCGATCTACCAGCAACTCGGCCGCCGGACGCTGGCCCTGCTGCAACAGGCGGCCAACGGGGCCGTCCGGTCCGCCGGTCAAGCAGACCAGCCCATCGGAATGCGCAGCCAACTCCTCAAGCGTGACCTGCGGCAACTGCCCGCCCTTGTCCACATACAGGCACGAGCTGAGCTTCATCAGATGCTCGTACCCCGTCTCAGACTGTGCCAGCAGTACAATCGGCGCAGGGGGCTTGGGTTTTTCCCCCGGCTGCGCCTGAACATACGCCAGATCAACCTGGCAGCCCATGATCGGCTGCACACCCGCACCGCTTGCGGTGACCGAGAATTCCAGCGCCGCGAACATGTTGTTGGTGTCCGTCACCGCAACGGCCGGCATGTCCATCTGCTCGCACAGCGTTGGCAGTTTCTTCAGGCGCACCGCCCCCTCAAGAAGGGAGTATTCGGTGTGAACTCGGAGGTGGATGAATCGAGGAGTACTGCTCATACGAGGCAGGCTATCGCACTCGCGACCCGGGAAAAAGCCGGAACAGTTAGAGGTGATTGCTGAAAAAATAGCCGCGCATTATTCGGAGATTCCAGAAGGTGCTTCAGCCGACGCCACCTGGGTTACACCAAAATCTCTTTCAATTCAGATGCCTAGATAATAATGACGTGGTGCATATCAAGGCATGGGATCGGGAATGGTACATTCGGCAGGCAGTTTTTCTTGCCAGCGCGCACAGGCTGTTTCTAACATCTTCAGGCAAGCGACAAGCCCGCTTCTATCTCTACGTCGCATCGAGACAGGAGCACCCATGGGCGCAACCGGGTAAGGCGACGGGTTTCAAGAATGAATATCACGTTTCTTCTGAACGGAGAGACAGTGGAGCTGGCGGATGTCGATCCGACGGCCACATTGCTGGATTGGCTGCGCGAGGATCGCGGTCTGACCGGCACGAAGGAAGGCTGCAACGAGGGCGATTGCGGGGCCTGCACCGTCATGGTGACGGATGAGGCCGGCGCCAAAGCGCTGAATTCCTGCATTCTTTTTCTGCCTCAACTGCACGGCAAGGCAGTGCGCACGGTCGAGGGGGCGAGCGGGCCCGACGGCGAGCCGCATCCCGTGCAGCAGACGATGGTGGACCTTCATGGCTCGCAATGTGGATTCTGCACGCCCGGTTTCGTGATGGCGATGGTGGCCAGCCACGCGAATGGCGCGACGGATCATGACACGCAACTGGCCGGTAACCTGTGCCGCTGCACCGGCTATGCGCCGATCATCCGCGCGGCAAAGGCCGTCGAAGACCAGCCGGTGCCGGTCTGGGTCAAGGACAAGCCGGTTGCGGCCAAGCCGGCCTCGCCCCTTCTGCCGAAGTCATCCGACGAATTGGCCAAAGTACTTGCCGCCCATCCCGTTGCAACTTTGATCGCGGGCGCCACCGATGTCGGCCTTTGGGTCACCAAACAGCTGCGGAACCTTGACCCGGTGATCTTTCTGGGCGGCTGCGACGATCTGAAGGAAATTTCGATCACCGAAGACGAGGTCCACATCGGCGCGATGGTGGACATGAACCGCCTGGGCGCGGCGATGGCCGATCTGCATCCGTCCTATGCCGAGATGATCCGGCGCTATGCCAGCGTTCAAGTGCGCCATGCGGCCACGGTGGGCGGCAACATCGCCAACGGCTCGCCCATCGGGGACAACCCGCCCGCGCTGATCGCGCTGGGGGCCACGCTGCATCTGCGCAAGGGCGACGAGCGCCGGTCGATCCCTCTTGAAGATTTCTTCATTGACTATGGAAAGCAGGATCGCGCGCCCGGCGAGTTCGTGGAAGCGGTCAGCTTTCTGCGTCAACCCGATCGGCTGAAATGCTACAAGCTGAGCAAACGGTTCGATCAGGATATTTCGGCCGTATGCGGCTGTTTCAACATTACCGTTTCTGACGGCGTCGTCTCGCAAGCCCGGATCGCCTTTGGCGGAATGGCCGGTGTGCCGAAACGCGCGACTCAGGTTGAGGCCGCGCTAACCGGTCGCCCGTGGACGGCGGAAACCGTTCAAAGCGCTTTGCCGGCCTTTGCCGAGGACTATTCCCCGATGAGCGACATGCGTGCCTCGGCCCGCTACCGGCTGGAGACCGCAAAGGCCATGCTCGAACGCTATTTCCTGGAAGATCAGGGCGAGCTGACCAATGTGCTGGAGGTGTCGGCATGAGCGTGACCAAGCCGCTGTCCCATGACGCCGCACCCCTGCATGTGTCCGGCGTCGCCCGTTATGTTGACGACATTCCGACGCCCAAGGGCACGTTGCATCTGGCGTTCGGCCTGAGCCCGATCGCCAAGGGCCGGATAACGGCGATGGACCTGTCAGATGTCCGCGCGGCCCCGGGGGTCGTGATGGTGATAACCGCTGAGGACCTGCCCTTTGCCAATGACGTCTCGCCCTCGATCCATGACGAACCATTGCTGTCCGACGGCACCGTGAATTACGTGGGCCAGCCCGTGTTTCTGGTTGTCGCCACCAGCCACTTGGCCGCCCGCAAGGCCGCGCGGTTGGGCAGAATCGACTATGCCGAGGAAACGCCGATCCTGACGATCGAAGAGGCTCTGGCCGCAGACAGCCGGTTCGAGGACGGCCCCCGCATCTATGCGAAAGGCGATGCAGAAGCCGCCATCGCGCAGGCGTCGCATGTGGTCGAAGGCACGTTCGAGATCGGCGGGCAGGAGCATTTCTATCTGGAAGGTCAGGCCGCGTTGGCGGTGCCGAATGAAGGCAGCGACATGCTGGTGCATTCCTCGACCCAGCACCCGACCGAGATTCAACACAAGGTGGCCGACGCTTTGGGCGTTCCCATGCACGCGGTACGGGTCGAAACCCGGCGGATGGGCGGCGGGTTCGGTGGCAAGGAAAGCCAGGGCAACGCGCTGGCCGTGGCCTGCGCAGTTGCGGCACGGGCAACCGGTCGAGCCTGCAAGATGCGCTATGACCGGGATGATGACATGACCATCACCGGCAAGCGCCACGCCTTCCGCATCAGCTACAAGGTCGGCTTTGACGAAAACGGCCACATTCAGGGTGTTTCTTTCCTGCACTACGCCATCTGCGGTTGGGCGCAGGACCTGTCGCTGCCGGTCGCCGACCGGGCGATGCTGCATTCCGACAACGCCTACCTGCTGCCCAATGCGCGGATCGAGAGCCATCGGCTGAAGACCAACACGCAGTCCGCAACCGCCTATCGCGGCTTTGGCGGACCGCAGGGCATGGTGGGGATCGAGCGGGTGATGGATCACGCGGCGCATGTGCTGGGGCTGGACCCGGTCGAGCTGCGGCGGCGGAATTACTATGAACCGGCGCACGCAAGCGTTGAAGAACCGGTGCGGGACAAGCCGCTGGGCCACCCAGATCCGCATGAAGACCTGACCAGCCGCGGCGCGGTCGAAACCGGCCGCTCGGTGCTGCGCCCCGTCCCCGCGGGTGGGAACACCACCCCCTATGGCATGGAAGTCACCGATTTCGAGCTACATCCCATGACCGAAGCCTTGCTGGAGTCCTGCGATTACGCAACCCGCAAGGCGGCGGTCGAGAAGTGGAATGCCCAGAACCGCGTGATCAAGAAAGGCATCGCCTTTTCGCCGGTCAAGTTCGGGATTTCCTTCACGCTCACCCACCTGAACCAGGCCGGGGCGCTGGTGCATGTCTATCAGGACGGCTCGGTCCATCTGAACCATGGCGGCACCGAGATGGGCCAGGGCCTGTTCCAGAAAGTGGCGCAGGTGGCGGCCGCGCGGTTCGGCATTCCGCTGGAGATGGTGAAGATCACCGCGACCGATACCGCCAAAGTGCCCAACACCTCGGCCACGGCGGCCTCGTCCGGCAGCGATCTGAACGGGATGGCGGTCAAGGCCGCCTGCGACACGATCCGCGACCGGATGGCCGCCTATCTGGCCGAGCGGCATCAGGCCGATCCATCGGCGGTCGTCTTTGCCGATGGCCGGGTCAGCTTGGGCGAGGAAAGCTACAGCTTTGCCGAAGCCGCGGCGCTGGCCTATCAGGGGCGCATCAGCCTGTCGGCAACCGGGTTCTACAAGACCCCCAAGATCGAGTGGGACCGATTCGCCGGACGCGGGCGCCCGTTCTTCTACTTCGCCTATGGAGCTTCGGTGACCGAAGTCGCCGTGGACACTCTGACCGGCGAGAACCGCATCCTTCGGACGGATATCCTGCATGATGCGGGTGCTTCGCTGAACCCTGCGCTGGATATCGGGCAGGTCGAGGGCGGCTATGTGCAAGGTGCGGGCTGGCTGACGACCGAGGAACTGGTCTGGGACGACAAAGGCCGGCTGCGCACCCATGCGCCATCAACCTACAAGATCCCCGCCTGTTCCGACCGACCGGGTGTGTTCAACGTAGCGCTTTGGGATGGTCAGAACCGCGAAGACACCATCTATCGCTCAAAAGCAGTGGGCGAGCCGCCTTTCATGCTGGGCATCTCGGCCTGGCTGGCGCTGTCGAACGCGGTTGCGGCCTGTGGTGACGAGTATCCGGCGATCAATGCCCCGGCCACCGCCGAAGAGGTCTGGACCGCCATTCAACGCATGCGTGGAGGTAGCTGATGGGATTTGACCGGGAGACTTTGAGGGAGGCGGTCAAAACGCATGGCAAGGTGACCCGCGT
>NZ_JBXWSK010000010.1:0-74505 GCF_059613385.1 Ruegeria sp. BHSA162 | reverse complement strand
CACCCGGTAATTGAGCGTCACGAAAACTCAGGTGGGAAAGGCGGCGATCACGTTCAAAGCAATCAAACGTGAATGTGCGGAAATACCAGGCGGTCTGTTCGCAAGCGCAGATCGGTCTGCGGTTCAGCTGTCGGGTACCAGGGCCAGAACAAAGCGTACGACCTTGGCGGCAGGCATCTCGCAGGGGCGCAGCAAAGCGCCGCTTTGATCCGTCAGGTACAGGTTCATACTGATGTAGTCCGCACCACCCCGTTGATGGGCGACCAGCTTGTGCGATTTGCCGCCGGCCATCGCCAGCCGCGTGACCGAATAGCTTCGACCGTTTGCGGTTCCGGTGAACGAACCCGCCGGCAAGGCAAAGAATGAGTCCAAAAAGTCGGCCGGCGCGGTCACGATTTCCCGATCTTGGGCTCTGTTCCCGCCTTGATGCGGGCCAGATTTTCGCGGTGGCGCCAGTAAATCAGCAGCGTCAGAACGACGCCCAGCAAAAAGGTCGACCCGTCCGTCAGGATCATCACCCATGTTGTCGACAGGGCTGCCGCGGCCAGCGCGCCGAGGGACGAGATTCGCCAGATCGCAGCAGCGACCAGCCATGTCAGACAGCACGCAACGCCCACCCGCCAGTCCAGCGCCAGCCACAGGCCCAGGAAAGTTGCCACGCCCTTGCCGCCCTTGAAGCTCAGCCAGACCGGGTAGCAATGGCCGACAAAAGCCGCCAGCGCCGCGACCTGGGCGGCATCGTCGCCGGCCAGTGCCCGGGCCAGCAGGACCGCGACCACGCCTTTGCCGGCGTCGAACAGAAGAGTCAGCGCCGCCGCCGCCTTGCTGCCGGTGCGCAACACGTTGGTGGCACCAATATTGCCGGACCCGATCTGGCGCAGGTTGCCCAGTCCCATCACCCGCGCAACGATCATGCCATAAGGCACCGACCCCATCAGGTATCCGATCGCGGCCCAGATAATCAGTTGGGTCGTCGAGCTGTCGAAAACGGGCATCAGGATCTCCGGAAAATTTCTTTGCCTGCAACGTAGGTTGCGGTGACCTTACCCTGCATCCGCTGCCCGTCAAACGGGGTGTTCTGCGATTTCGATTTCAGCGTGAACCGGTCCAGCACGAAGGGCACATCCGGGTCGAACAGAACCAGATCGGCCGGGGCGCCCGCGATCAGGCGGCCGCAGTCCAGCCCCAGTCGTTTCGCCGGATTCAGTGTCATGGCCCGGAACAGGGTCGGCAGGTCCAGTTGATCGGCATGATAAAGGCGCAGCGCGGCCGGCAGCAGGGTTTCCAACGCCACCGCGCCCGAGGCCGCCTCTTCGAACGGGAGGCGTTTGCTTTCCTCGTCCTGCGGCGTGTGCATCGAGCTGATCGTGTCGATCAGGCCGGACCGCACGGCCTCGATCACCGCCTGCCGGTCATCCTCGGAGCGCAGCGGCGGCTTGACCTTGAAGAAGGTGCGATAGTCCGCCACGTCCAGCTCGTTCAGCGTCAGGTGATGGATCGAGGTGCCGGCGGTGATGTCCAGCCCGTTGCGTTTGGCCCGTTCCAGTGCGGGCAGGGCGCGGGCCGTGGTGATCTGATCGGCGTGATAGGCCGCGCCGGTCATTTCAAGCAAGGCGATGTCGCGGTCCAGCCCCATGCGCTCGGCCATGGGCGAAACGGCGGGCAGACCGCGCAGGGCGGCGAACTTGCCGCTGGTGGCCGCGGCGCCATGGCTCAGGCCCGGGTCCTGTGGGTGGGCGATGACAAGCGCGCCGCAGGCCCGGGCATAGGTCAGCGCGCGGGAAAATACCTTGGTGTCCGTCACCACATGGTCGCAGTCTGTAAAAGCCACCGCGCCCGCATCCATCAGAAACCCGATCTCGGTCATCTCGCGCCCGTCGCGGCCCTTGGTCAGAGCGGCCATGGTCAGCACGTTGACGGGCGTGTCGGCCTGCGCGCGTCGGGTGACGAACTCGAGCGTTTCCGGCGTGTCGATCGCAGGCAGGGTGTCGGGGCGGGTGACCATTGTGGTCACGCCTCCGGCCGCGGCGGCAAGGCCCGCGGATTTGTAGCTTTCCTTGTGTCGCTCGCCCGGCTCGCAGACCTTGACGCCGATATCGACGATGCCGGGGGCCAGACACTGGCCGCCGCAATCAATCACCTGCGCGTCCGCCTCGGGCGCCGGACCGTCGCCGCTGGCCAAGATGCGCCCGTCGGCCACATGCAGCCAGCCCAGGGCGTCGGTTCCGGCTTCGGGGTCGATCAGGCGGGCGTTGGTGAAGATCAGGTTGGTCATGCCATTGCCCTTTCAATCGCGGCTTTGGTGGCGGCCGGGTCGGCCTGGTACTTGATCAGGTGCTTGTCGCCGCCTTTGGTGACGATCTGCACGAAGCTGCCCATGATATTCACGGCCGCGATCTGGTTCAGCGGCACGCTGCGTCCGCCGGGTCCGGTCAGGGTGGTGTCGGTCATCTGCCAGTTCGCCACCAGTTCCTCCGAGGCAAGGTACCACGCCCGGACGCCCACCGCCGCCAGACCGGCCGGGGCGCCGGTCCAGACATAGGGATTTCCGATCAGCCACAGCACGAGCATCGCCCCCGCCATCGCGCCCGCGGCCAACCAGGCGTTGGTACGGACATAGGCGCCCTTGTCCGGCGCAAAGGTCACAGGATCAGCCACAGAGCACCTCCGATGACCAACAGGATGATCAAGGCAAGCACGGCCGATCCCGTCCGGCGGGGTTGCTCGCTCGAAACCGGGCTCGGCGCGGCCGAGTAGGGTCGCGCGCTTTCGGTTTCGATGGTGCCGCCGCTCCAGTTCGTGGCCTCTTCGGTGTAAAGACCGATCAGGCGCAGACGCGGGTCGGGGCTCAGCGTGGCCGCGCGCGCACTCAGGGCCGCGCTGCGCAGCACCAAAACCCAGCCGTCGACCGACTCCAGTTTGGCCCGGTCCAGCTGGTCCTCGGACACGCCGCAGCCCTCGCTGAGATAGCCGTAGAGGCCCAGGTCCTCGAGGTCGGACACCGGAAACACGTCGATCTGCTCGGGGTCCAGCCCAGTGACGCCAAGGATCTGGTTTGCCGCGCCGGGCTCGCGCAGGAACTTCGCCTCTTCGGGGCGCATGTCCAGCGCGAACAGGCGGATCACGCCGCGCTCGCCAGCCGAGATGTCCAGATCGCTCATGCCTCCTCCTTCAGGTTGCGGGCCAGCAGTTCCATCGCGGCCATGCGCACGGCGACGCCCATCTCGACCTGCTCCTGGATGACCGAGCGGTTGATGTCGTCAGCCAGCGTGCCGTCGATCTCGACCCCGCGGTTCATCGGGCCGGGATGCATCACGATGGCGTCCGGCTTGGCCAGCGCCAGCTTGGCGGCGTCCAGGCCATAGCGGTGGTAGTATTCCCGTTCCGACGGGATGAACCCGCCATCCATCCGCTCTTTCTGAAGGCGCAGCATCATCACCACGTCCACGTCGCGCAGGCCCTCGGTCATGTCGTCATAGATCTCGGCCCCGAATTCGGCGAATTGCGCAGGCACCAGCGTCGGCGGGCCGATCAGGCGGATGCGGTTTTCCATCTTGCCCAGCAGGATCAGGTTTGACCGCGCCACGCGGGAATGGGCCACATCCCCGCAGATCGCCACGTTCAACCGGTGCAGCCGCCCCTTGGCACGCCGGATGGTCAGCGCATCCAGCAGCGCCTGCGTGGGGTGCTCGTGCCGCCCGTCGCCGGCGTTCAGCACCGCGCAGTTGACCTTCTGCGCCAGCAGGTCTACCGCGCCCGAATGCGGATGCCGCACTACCAGCAGGTCGGGATGCATGGCGTTCAGCGTCATCGCCGTGTCGATCAGGGTCTCGCCCTTTTTGATCGAACTGGCCTGCATCGCCATGTTCATCACATCCGCACCCAGCCGCTTGCCCGCCAATTCGAAACTGGCCTGCGTGCGGGTCGAGTTCTCGAAGAACATGTTGATCTGGGTCAGCCCCGCCAGAACGTCCGAGTGCTTGGCCGATTGCCTGTTCAGATCGACGTATTTTTCGGCCAGGTCCAGAATGGCGGTGATGTCGGATTGGGACAGATGCTCGATGCCAAGTAGGTGACGATGGGCGAAACGCATGGGCCGGGCTCCTGTCTGACAGTCGCGCCGCTTATAGAAAGCGCAGCGCGTCGGGGCAACTGGAGTCAGTCCCCATCGGGCAGTTTCTCGCATCCGCCTTCGGGCAGGCACCGCTCGCCGGGTTTGCACCACTTGCCGTATCCGCAATCGACGGCCTTTCTGGGCACGCAGCCCTGATTGGCCGAGCATTTGAACCCGGTGCGGCATTGCGATCCGGTCTCTTCGCACAGATACCAGCCGGGGCGCGTACAGCCGCCGCCCGGCAGGCAGGTCGAACCGGCTGCGCAGGTTCGCCCGTCGTCGCAGGGTGTTGCCGGTTTCGGTGAGGGGTCGAAATCCGGCGAACTGCGCTCGCATTCGCCGCGCGCGTTGCAGAAGGACCCGCTGGGGCAATCCAGCCGCGAGGCGCATTTGTTCGCGCCCGCAGGCGCACATCGGGTGCCCCCGGCCACGCATTTCTCGAACGGCCCGCAGGACCGCCCGCCGCCGCAATAGGTGCCCCCGGCCTGAATGCAGAACCCGTCATAGCTGCAGCGTTGGCCAACCGAGCAGCATTTCAGACCGCACTGAAACTGGCCCCCACGGCATTGGCCTTGATTGTTGAGAAACGACTGTGCCTCCGACCCGCCGGGCAGCAGGGCGAACAGAGTGATCAGCAGAAGGCCCAGGGTTCGCGTCATGACGGGGACTATCGTCGGCCCGGCAATGCGCCAAGGCAAGGCCAATTTGCTTTCCCTTCCCGCAAAGCTGAGTAGATTGATGGTCATGGAATCGGCCCTTGACCCCTACACCGCGCGTGCCCTGCTGGAATGGCAGGTTGAGCTGGGCGTAACCGATGCGATCGTCGACGCACCGGTTGACCGCTATGCATTGCCGGATACCGCGCCAAAGGTCAAAAAATCCGCCGTAGCGCAGCCCGCGGTGCAAAAGCCCGCCAAGGCGGATCCGGTGGTCGAGGCAAAGAAGGCTGCGTCTGCGGCATCGTCTCTGGATCAGCTGCGCGCCGCTATGGAGGCGTTCGAACACTGCGATCTGAAGCGTGGCGCGCGACAGTTGGTCTTTGCTGATGGGACACCCGGTGCGCCGGTCATGATCGTCGGCGAGGCCCCGGGCCGTGAAGAAGACCGCGCTGGAAAGCCGTTCGTTGGCCGCGCCGGGCAGCTGCTGGATCGGATGCTGGCCGCGATAGATTTGGACCGCGCCAAGAACGTTTACATCACCAATGTTCTGCCCTGGCGTCCGCCGCAGAACAGGGACCCGCGGCCGGACGAGATCGCGATGATGCAGCCGTTTTTGGAACGGCACGTGGCCCTAGCCAAGCCGAAGGTTCTGGTGGTGATGGGCAACATCAGCTGCCAGGCGGTTCTGAGCAAGCGCGGCATTACGCGTCTGCGCGGGCAGTGGGATCAGGCGCTGAATCTGCCGATTCTGCCCATGCTGCACCCCGCCTATCTGCTGCGCCAGCCCCATGCCAAGCGTCAGGCTTGGGCCGATCTGTTGGATCTGCGCGCATATCTGGAGAACAAGGGATGAAGGTTCTGGCCTTTTCCGACCTGCACATGGCCCGCAGTCGGGCTGCGGAACTGGTGGCAGCCAGCGTCGAAGCTGACCTGGTGATCGGCGCGGGTGATTACTGCAACATGCGTCAGGGGCTGGACGAGGCGATAGGTATGCTTTCCGGCATATCCGCGCCGATGGTTCTGGTTCCCGGCAACGCCGAAAGCGCCGAGGAACTGGCGGCGGCCGTGCCGGACGGCGTGCATGTTCTGCACGGAACAGGCATGACCGTGGACGGGCTGCGCCTGTTCGGACTTGGCTATGGCGTACCGGTCACGCCATTTGGTGACTGGTCCTGCGACCTGACCGAAGCCGAGGCCGCAGAGCTGCTCAATCGCTGCGCGTCGGCCGACATCCTGATCACGCATGCCCCGCCCAAGGGCAAAGGCGACCGGACCTCGCAGGGGCAGTCGATCGGATCGAGCGCGGTGCGCGACGCGGTGGAACGGATTCAACCTGACTTTGCTCTGTGCGGTCATATCCACGACAGCTGGGGTTATCGCGGCGAGATCGGTCGCACCCGGATCGCGAATCTGGGGCCCAAGGTGAATTGGTTCGAGGTCGATCCATGATCGAATACGCAACGCTGTTGACCTTCATCCCAACCGCCATAGCGCTGAACATGACGCCGGGGGCTGACATGATGTTCTGCTTCGGGCTTGGGCTTCGGTCGGGCGCCCGATCGGCCATCGTGGCCAGCGCCGGTGTCTCGACTGGTCTGATGGTTCATGTTCTGCTGGCTGGGCTGGGACTTGGCGCGGCGGTCGCGGCTATGCCCTGGCTGTTCGACGTCATTCGCTGGCTGGGCGTGGCCTACCTGCTGTATCTGGCCTGGGGCACCATCCGGAACGGTGCGGTCCGGACTGACGCTCCAAGCCAGTCTTCGGGCCATGCCTTTCGCGAGGGGATGCTGGTCAACATGACGAATCCCAAGATCATTCTGTTTGTTCTGGCTTTCATCCCGCAATTCGTATCGCCGGCCAACGGATCGGTTCTGGCTCAGTTTCTGCTGCTGGGCGCGATCATCGCTGTGGGCGGGTTCGTCGTGAATGCCCTGGTGGGGTCATTTGCCGGCGGCGCCGGGCGAGCGCTGATTTCAAGCCCGCGGGCTTCGCGAATTCTCGGCTGGGTCAGCGGCGGCGTGTTCGTCGCTCTGGCGGCCCGGCTGGCCATTATGGAAAGAGCCTGACACGACATGTCCCGAATTGATGAAACCATGGAATTCATCCCCATCCGCATCGCTGTTCTGACCGTATCGGACACGCGGTCACTGGCCGAAGATCGTTCGGGCCAAACATTGGTCGACCGGATCGAGCGTGCGGGGCACACCGTGGCCGACCGCAAGATCATTCAGGACGAGCGCGCCCAGATCGCCGACCAGTTGCGCGCCTGGGTCGCAGACCCCCGGATCGACGTGGTGATCTCGACCGGCGGCACGGGGCTGACCGGGCGCGACGTCACGGTTGAGGCCCATCGCGACGTCTATGAAAAGGAAATCGAGGCTTTTGGCACCGTCTTCACCCTGATTTCGATGGAGAAGATCGGAACCTCGGCGGTGCAGTCGCGGGCCACAGGTGGCGTCGCCGGCGGAACCTATCTGTTTGCGCTGCCGGGCAGCCCGGGGGCCTGCAAGGATGCGTGGGACGGGATTTTGGAAAAACAGCTGGATTATCGCCACCGGCCCTGCAATTTCGTGGAAATCATGCCCAGATTGGACGAACATCTGCGACGGAAGTAGACTGGTCGTACGTTTAACGGCTCATAACCGCCTTGTGGGTTGGTATTTTTTCCGGCCCGGCTACCTATTTATAGACGGCGTCCCGTTGCAACCGGAGTGAAAGATCTATGCGATTTCTGCGGCAGAGCCTCATCGGTGTCTTTCTGGCATCCCTGATGCTTGCGCTGTTGATTGTCGCGGCGCAGATGATCACCGGCGCAGTGCAAGAGGTCATGACCCGCGACAACAACCCCCCGCAGGCGCGCGAACGCGTGTTCGCCGTCACGGTTCAGAAGGCCGAGCCACAAACCGCCACCCCCTATCTGGAAGCATTTGGCGAAGTTCAAAGCCGCAGGCGCCTGGAATTGCGGGCGGCGCTGGGCGGCCGCGTCATCGGGCTGGCGGAAAATTTCGAGGATGGCGGGGTTGTGCGCGCAGGCGAAGTTCTGGTCGAGCTGGACCCGGCCGATGCGCAGGCGGCACTGGACCGGGCGCGGTCGGACCTGCTGGATGCCCAGTTTGAAGAACGCGACGCCGAACGCGCCCTGCTTTTGGCACAGGATGAATTGAAGGCCGCCGAGTCCCAATCGGATCTGCGGGAACGGGCCCTGCAGCGTCAGAAGGATTTGCTGGACCGTGGCGTGGGCGCGACCGCCAGCGTTGAAGAGGCCGAATTGGCCGCGGCCTCGGCCCGGCAGACCGTGTTGTCGCGCCGTATCGCTTTGGCGCAGGCCGAGTCCCGCGTCGATCAGGCAACGACGTTGCTGGCGCGGGCCCGTATCGCTTTGGAATCGGCGGAACGCGATCTGGAAGACATGACCATCCGCGCCCGGTTCGACGGGACGCTGACTGGTGTCACGCTGGTTGAAGGGCGCCTGGTCACGGCAAATGAAAAGCTGGCCGAACTGGTCGACCCGTTCGCGCTGGAGGTCGCGTTCCGTGTTTCGACCGCGCAATACGTGCGGTTGCTGGACGATCAGGGCAAGCTGATCCCGGCACCGGTGACCATCTCGCTTGAGGTGACGGGCACGGACCTGAGCGCCACCGGTCGGATCAGCCGCGACAGCGGGTCGGCCGGCGAGGGCCAGACCGGCCGGTTGCTCTATGCCCGGCTTGATGACGCGCCGGGGTTCAAGCCCGGCGATTTCGTGACCGTTTCGGTCGAGGAACAGCCGCTGGATAATGTCGTGCGTCTCCCGTCTTCGGTTCTGGATGCGCAAGGCACCGTGCTGGTGCTGGGCGACGACGACCGGCTGGAAACGCTCCCGGTCGAGCTGGTGCGCCGGCAAGGGGACGAAGTTCTGCTGCGCGGCGCCGGGCTGGAAGGGCGCGAAGTCGTTGTGGGTCGGACCCCGCTGCTGGGGTCGGGGGTCCGCGTGCGCCCGGTTCGCATCGAAGACAGCGCCGCGGTCGAGCCGGACATGGTCGAGCTGACGGACGAGCACCGCGCGCGGTTGGTGGCGCAGGTCGAGGCCAGCGACCGCATGTCCCAGGACGCCAAGACCCGTGTTCTTGCTCAGTTGAGCGAGGCGAAGGTGCCGTCGTCTCTGTTGCGGCGGCTTGAAAACCGGGCCGGGGGATAGGCGCCATGATGCGCGAGATCCCGGGCGCGGCCAGCGGCATCCTCAGCTATTTCACGCGTCACCGGACCATTGCCAACCTTCTGCTGGTGGTCATGCTGGTCCTTGGCGCGGCTTCGGCGCCGAACATGCGGGCGCAGTTCTTTCCGGACGTGATCCTGGAACGGGTCAATGTCAACGTCGAATGGGATGGTGCGGGGCCCGAGGATGTGGACAACGGGATTGTTCAGATCCTTGAACCTGCATTGCTGGCTGTCGAAGGCGTTGCCAGCACCGAGTCGACCTCTCGCGAAGGATCGGCTCGCATCGCGCTGGAATTTGAACCCAACTGGGACATGAGCCGCGCCGTCGAAGAAGTGCGCACTGCGGTCGACAGCGTGACCAACCTGCCTGAGGATGCCGAAGAACCGTCCATCCGGCGGGCCGCGTGGCGAGACCGGGTGACGGATGTTGTCCTCACCGGCCCGATCGAGACCGGGCAGCTGGCCAAATTCACGGATGAGTTGATCAATCGGCTGTTCGCTGCCGGTGTGACGCGGACCACGATCCGCGGCCTTGCCGCTCCACGCATCGTGGTCGAGGTTCCCACCGCGCAGTTGATCGCCAACGACATCACCCTGTCCGAGATCGCCTCGGCGGTCGCGGCCGAGGTCACGGCCAATCCGGCCGGGGACGTGACCGGCGCAAACGCCCGGATCCGCACCGGTGTCGAAAAGCGCACCCCGGAGGAGATCGAGCGCATCGCTTTGCGCACCTATCCGGACGGGTCCAAGCTGGTGGTCGGCGATGTCGCGCAGATCCGGGTCGAGGGCGTTACCCGCAATCGCAGCTATTTCGTGGGGGAAAATCCGGCCATGTCCGTCCGGGTGGACCGGTCGAACCTGGGGGACGCGATCGACATTCAGCACACGGTCGAGGATGTGGTCGCCGAGATGCAGGCGAGCCTGCCGGATGGTATCTCGGTCGAGCTGATCCGTACCCGGGCGCAGGCCATCACCGACCGGTTGGACATTCTGATCGACAACGGGCTGGTCGGGCTGGGCTTGGTGGTGTGCCTGCTGTTCCTCTTCTTGAATGCGCGCATCGCATTCTGGGTCGCGGCCGGTATCCCGGTGGCCATGTCGGCGGCCATCGCCTTCATGTATATTGGCGGGCTGTCGATCAACATGGTCTCGTTGTTCGGACTTATCATCACGCTGGGTATCGTGGTGGATGATGCGATCGTGGTGGGGGAACACGCCGATTTCCGGGCCCGCCGTCTGGGCGAGCCACCGGTCGTTGCCGCCGAGCGCGCCGCCCGGCGCATGGCGATGCCGGTTTTTGCGGCCACGGTCACGACCGTGATCGCCTTTTTCGGTCTGACCGCCATTGGCGGACGGTTCGGAGAGCTGATCCGGGACATTCCCTTTACGGTGATCGCTGTACTGATCGCCTCGTTGATCGAGTGTTTTCTGATCCTGCCGAACCACATGGCGCATGCCATCGCACATTCGGCCAAGGAACACTGGTATGACTGGCCCAACCGGGTTGTGAACAGGGGTTTTCGCTGGGTGCGCGACACTCTTTTCCGACCTTTGGTGGCGTGGGCAATCTGGGCGCGATACGTGGTCGTGGCCCTGATGATCGCCATTCTGGCCAGCCAGATAGCGCTGTTCATCAAGGGCGACGTCAATTGGCGGTTTTTCAACGCGCCCGAGCGGGGCTCGGTCACCGGCAATTTCATCATGGCCGAAGGCGCTACCCGCGCCGACACGATCGAAATGATGCACATTCTGCAGCGCGCCACCGAAGAGCTGGGCCAGATCTACGAAGAACGCCACGGTCGCAACCCGATCGACTATGTTCTGGCCGAGATCGGGGGCAGCGCCGGCTATGGTCTGTCTGCCGCCGATGGCAAGGATGGCGATTTGCTGGGCGGTATCTCGATCGAGTTGATCGATGCCGACCTGCGACCTTATTCCAGCTTTGAATTCGTGGGCGAGCTGCAGGAATTCGTGCCGCGCCATCCCAAGGTCGAATTGCTGACGTTCCGCGGCTGGCGCTCGGGTCCGGGTGGTGATGCCATCGACGTGCAGCTTTTCGGCGCGGACGTGAACACACTGAAATCCGCGTCCGAGGCCCTGCAGGCGGAACTGTCGAAATACCCCGAGGTTTCAGCGCTGGAAGACAATCTGGCCTATGACAAGGAAGAATACATTCTGGATCTGACGGCACAGGGTGAGGCGTTGGGTTTCCGCATCGAGACATTGGGCAGGGTTCTGCGTCACCGTTTGAACGGGATCGAGGCGGCGACATTCCCCGACGGTCCTCGCAGCGCCGAGATCCGGGTCGAACTGCCCGAAAGCGAGCTGACCGCAGATTTCCTGGAACGCACGTTGATGCGGTCACCGGACGGGGTCTATGTCCCGCTGGCTGACATCGTCTCGGTCAAGCGCGAGTCGGGGTTCTCGACGGTGCGCCGGGAAAATGGCCTGCGGGTGATCGCAGTGAACGGGGACATATCCGAGGATGACCCGGCCCAGGCCGCGGAAATCACCCGCGCCATGCGCGAGGAAATCCTGCCTGATATCGCCGCCGAGTATCAGGTCGAGTGGCGCATGGCCGGTCTGAGCGAACAGGAGGACGAGTTCCTGACCGAGGCGCGTACCGGTCTGATCCTGTGCCTGACCGGAATCTACCTTGTTCTGGCGTGGATCTTCGCCAGTTGGACAAGGCCGCTTGTGGTGATGGCGATCATTCCCTTTGGACTGGTCGGCACCATCTGGGGGCATTACATCTGGGGCGTTCCGCTAAGCATGTTCACGGTCGTCGGCCTGTTGGGCATGACCGGGATCATCATCAATGACTCGATCGTTTTGATAACGACCATCGATGGGTATCAGCAGGATCGCGGGCTGGTGCCCTCGATCATAGAAGGCACCGCTGACCGGTTGCGGCCGGTGATGCTGACCACGCTGACGACGGTGATGGGGCTGGCCCCGTTGCTGTACGAAGGGTCGCAGCAGGCGCAATTCCTCAAACCCACGGTGATCACGCTGGTCTACGGGCTCGGGTTCGGCATGGTGCTGGTGCTGCTCCTGGTTCCCGCGTTGCTGGCGATCCTGAGTGATATTTCTCGCCCGATGACGGCGATGCGCCGCGCCTTGCGGGCGCCAGACAAGGTGGTCCGGGTCGCGGCCGCGGGGACGGGCGGTGCGATGATCCTCTGGCTGCTGGTCACGATGGTCTGGCCGGTTCTGGCCGGCGCGCCGCTGGGTGTGCTGTCCGGCCTGTACGGCGACGAGGACGGTCTGGCGTTGCTGAGAATGGGGCTGGGAGCGTTCGCGGCCGGTGCGGTTGCCATTCTGGCCGTCAGCCTGATCGTGTCCGGGGCGCTTTATGTCAGGCTTTCATCCCGGGCCAGTGCCTGAGACAGAAGGTCGGGCACCCGGGCGCTCATTGCAAGGTCGCGGTCCAGCACCTGCCGGATTGGGAACCAACGCGCATCCTGCGCATCATCCGCTGCGACCGGAGTGCCGGATGCGAAGCGGCAGGACACGCCGACCAGCAAATAATGGGCGGTGATCTGTCCGGCCGCATCCCGGACCAGCAGATCAAGGTTGCCCAGATACGCCTGCGGGGTTGCTTCGATACCGGTTTCTTCCATCAACTCGCGCGCGGCGGCCTGCAAGACGGTTTCGCCCCACTCCACATGGCCGCCCGGAAATCCCCAGAGACCGGCATCGGGGGCCTTGCTGCGTTGCACCAGCAGGACATGGCCCTGATCTACGACAACCGCCAGTGCGCCGATCCGGGGAACCTGCTGCATCCGCTCAGCCCGCGCTGCAGCCCAGAATGTCGACCGCGTGTTTGGTCCCCAGAACCGTGATCCGCACGGCGGACCGGTCCAGCGCAAAGGGCTGACCGTCTGGGCTGATCACCTCGGACGTGGCGGTCAGCCGGTTGCCTTGCCGCTTGGTTTCAGTCTGCGAGGCCCACAGGGCCGGGTTCCCCGGTTCGATCACCGCAAGTTCGGCGCCACCGGCCGAGGGCATGTCGATCTGTACCTGAACCTGCAAACCGTCCGCGGTCGGGCTCAGGCGACAGGCCGCGCTGGTAACGCCAGCCTCGCGTGCAGAGAAGGGCCGTTGCGCCAGCGCAGCCGCAATCGCCGGATTTCTTGCTGCGCCGGCGTCCAGTTCGTGGTCAAATTTCAGCGATGCGGGAATGCAGACATCCTTGCACACTCCCAGATCGACCTCGCCGCGCAACCGGACCGGTTTGGATGCGTCCTTGGGCGTAATCCGAACCGGCAACACCAGCTGTTTTTCGTAGCCGATGGACTTCAGGCCGTTCTGGTCAAAGACATGCGGCGTGGGCCAGGTGATCGCAACCGCGCCGACATTGCCGGAGCGGCGCCAGTCGAATTCAGGCGGAATGCCGGCGTCACCGGGGGCCCGCCAATAGGTCTTCCATCCGGGTTCCAGATCCAACCGGATCGCGGTGAGATAGGTTCCATCCTCGGATTGGCCGCCATCGATCACGTCCAGCCGGACGATCGAGTCGATCGATTGCCCCTGCGCAGGTGCGGCCAGGGCCAGACAAGCTGAAACAACGGTCAGGACGGGTTTGAACAGCGATCTCATGATCCATACATGCGACTTGCGGGCAGGTTTGCCAAGTCACGTTCTGGTCACCGGCAGAAATCGCGGGATTTCAGGCGTGATCCCTTGCCAATCCGGCTTCCGCAAGGTCATTGTAAGGGAATAAGCCGCACGAGTTTTTTGATGGATCTGACTGGAAAACTGTTGATTGCGATGCCCGGCATGGGCGATCCGCGCTTTGATCATTCAGTGGTGTATCTGTGCAGCCACGGCGATGACGGCGCGATGGGTCTGATCGTGAACAAACCGTCGGATTTGCGGATCAAGACGCTGCTTGAACAGTTGAACATCGCGTGCCGCATCCCGGTTGTCGGAGAACGCCTTGTGCATTTTGGTGGTCCCGTCGAATTGTCCCGGGGGTTTGTCCTGCACAGCGCGGACTACGACGCAAATCTGCATTCGCTGCACGTGGCCGGCGATTTCAGCATGACGGCGACGCTGGACGTGCTCGAAGATATCGCCTCTGGCAAGGGGCCGCTGAACTCGATGCTGATGCTGGGCTATTCGGGATGGGGGCCTGGACAGCTGGAAGATGAGATCGCGGCCAATGGCTGGTTGACGACCGATGCCACATCGAAACTGGTCTTTGACGTTGCCGACGACGAAAAGTGGGAGGCCGCCTTGGCCACGCTGGGTGTCGATCCGCTGACGCTGTCGGCCAGCGCCGGTCGGGCCTGATCAGGAGTTGCGCGGCGCCGCGGCCCGGCGCAGGCGGTCGTTGATGGCCGCCCCCACGCCCTCGGAAGGGATCGGGCTGACGGCAATCGGCCGCCCCGTACCGTCCAGTTCGTGCAGATACGCAAACAGGTTTGCCGCCGCTTCGATCAGGTCACCCCTGGCAGACAGGTTGCGGTCGCAATCGACATTGCCAAATCCCAGCAGCAGCTCGTCCCCGCGCCGCTCGGTGGCGTTCAGCCGCACCGGTGCATCCGGAGCATAATGTGACAGCAACTGCCCCGGAGCGGTCAGCAGATCTCCGGGCTTGTGGCGGGTCAGGCGCGTGCCCAGAACCGTTTCGATCTGTTCCAGTGCCACACCGCCGGGCCGCAGCAAAGCGGGGGTGCCGGCCAAGCCCACGATGGTCGATTCCAACCCGACTGAACAGGGTCCGTCATCCAGTACGGCGGCGATCCGACCGTCCAGACCTACGCGCACATGCGCCGCAGTGGTCGGGCTGATCCGACCGGAGGGGTTTGCCGATGGGGCAGCGACGGGTCCGTCAACTGCGCTCAGCAATGCGCGCGCGGTTGGGTGGGCTGGCACCCGCACGGCCAGCGTCTCCAGCCCTGCCGTCACCAGCGAGGACACGCCATGCCCTGCGCGCAGCGGCAGCACCAGCGTCAGCGGACCGGGCCAGAACGCAGCTGCCAGTTTTTCGGCATTGTCCGACCACTCGACATAGCGTTTGGCGGCCTCGACCGAGGCGACATGCGCGATAAGCGGGTTGAAACTGGGTCGCCCTTTGGCGGCGTAGATCGCGGCGACGGCTTCGCCGTTGCGGGCGTCGCCGCCCAGCCCGTAGACGGTCTCGGTCGGGAAGGCGACCAACAGTCCCTGACGCAGCAGGTCGGCCGCGGCTGCAATCCCGGCGGGATCAGCATCCAGATATTGCGTGCTGTTGGGGATCATGGGTGGTGACGCGGCGTTTTGGTTGCTTGCAACAGGGGGACGGATAGGTAATCGAACAAGCTTAGATGAATACCGGCGCGGGCCATGGATTCCAAGCCCGCCATTGCGACCGACACACGATTTCCGGGGGAAACCATGCCATATCGCGCTCCTGTCACTGATTACGAGTTCCTGATGGACAAGGTGGTGGGGTTCAAGGACGTCGCCGCGACCGAGAAATTCGCCGAGGCCACCTCGGACGTGGTCAGCGCCATCCTGACCGAGGCCGGCAAGATGTGCGAAGAGGTAATGGCCCCCCTGCAGCGCCCCGGCGATCTTGAGCCGGCGCGACTGGAAAACGGGGTTTTGCGGACCTCGCCCGGCTATGCCGATGGCTGGAAGGCGATCGCCGAGGGTGGCTGGATCGGCATGAGCGGTGACCCCGAATACGGCGGCATGGGCCTGCCCATGACCGTGACCACCGCCGTCAACGAGATGATGAGCGCCGCCTGTCTGTCGCTGCAGCTGGCCCCGTTGATGAGCCAGGGTCAGATCGAGGCGCTGGAACACCACGCCAGCGAAGAGCTCAAGGCGCTGTACCTGCCCAAGCTGATGTCGGGCGAATGGTCGGGCACGATGAACCTGACCGAACCGCAGGCCGGGTCTGACGTCGGCGCGCTGACGTCCAAGGCCGAACCCAACGGCGATGGTACCTATGCGATCACCGGGCAGAAGATCTACATCTCGTGGGGCGACAATGATTTCTGCGAGAATGTCTGCCACCTGGTTCTGGCCCGTCTGCCCGATGGCGCGCCGGGGACCAAGGGGATTTCCCTGTTCCTGGTGCCCAAGTTCATCCCCGATGAAAACGGTAATCCGGGCGTGGCGAATGACCTGAAGGTGGTGTCGTTGGAACACAAGATGGGACTGCATGGCTCGCCCACCTGCGTGATGCAGTATGACGGCGCCAAGGGCTGGCTGGTGGGCCAGGAACACAAGGGCATGGCCGCCATGTTCACGATGATGAACAACGCGCGCCTCGGCGTCGGCGGGCAGGGCGTGGGCGCGGCCGAGGGCTCCTATCAGCACGCGTTGGCCTATGCTCTGGAACGCAAGCAGGGCAAGACGCCTTCGGGCACGATCATCGATCATGCCGATGTGCGCCGGATGCTGATGGACATGCGGGCCGACCTGTTCGCCGCCCGTGCGATCATGCTGGCCAATGCCGCGGCCATCGACATGGCCAAGGCCACCGACAACGCCGACTGGGCCGCGCGGGCGGCCCTGCTGACCCCGATCTGCAAGGCTTTCGGCACCCAGACCGGCATGCGCGTGGCCGAGACCGGCCTGCAGGTGCATGGCGGCATGGGGTATGTCGAGGAAACCGGCGCCGCGCAGTATTACCGCGATGTTCGCGTCACCGCGATCTACGAGGGGACCAACGGCATTCAGGCCATGGACCTTGTCGGCCGCAAGATGATGGACGGGGGCGAAGCCGCCGCCCGCCTGCTGGACGAGATCGAAGATCATGCCGAGCGCGCCCGCGCCACCGTGCCCGAGCTGGCCGGCCCGGTATGGGAGGCGACTGAATCCCTGCGCGAGGCGACCGAGTGGCAGGTGGCGCAAGAGGACATGAACAATCGCTTTGCCGGGGCCGTGGCCTATCTGAACGCCTTTGCCCGCGTGCTGGGTGCGCATTACCACCTGATCGCCGCTTTGGCCGATCCGGATGGTCCGCGCGCCAAGCTCGCGCGGTACTACATCACCGCGCGCCTGCCGGAATACGCGGGCCTGCTGGATCAGGCGCAGATCGGGGCCAAAGACCTGTTCGCGCTCAGCGCCGACGAACTGGCCGCGTGATGGACGGCGCGCGGCCTCCGGCGTTTCGCCATCCCTGGCCCGAGCCGCCCGCGCCCGGACAAGCCACCGAGATCGCCGAGGGCGTGCTTTGGATGCGCCTGCCGCTGCCGATGGCGCTGGACCACGTCAATGTCTACGCGCTGGATGACGGCGATGGCTGGACGGTGATCGACACCGGGATTTCATCGAAAAAGACGCGGGGCCTGTGGTCCGACCTGATGGCCGAGCCGCTTGCGGGCAAGCCGGTGACCCGCGTGGTGGTCACCCATCACCACCCTGACCACGTCGGCAATGCCGGGTGGTTCCAGTCGGAACATGGGGCTGAACTGGTCTCGAGCCGCACCGCATGGCTGTTTGCGCGAATGCTGACGCTGGACGTGCAGGAGAGCTGGCCGGAGGAGACGCTGGAGTTCTACCGCAGCGCCGGCATGGCCCCCGAGATCCTGGCCAAGCGCATGTCCGAGAGGCCCTTCAATTTTGCCGACACGGTCTATCCGATGCCTCTGGGCTTTGTCCGCATCAAGCAGGGCGACGTGATCCGCATGGGCGGGCGGGACTGGGACGTGCATATGGGCAATGGCCATGCCCCCGAACACGCCACGTTCTGGAGCCGCGACGACAACCTGGTGATCTCGGGCGACCAGATCCTCAGTTCGATCAGCCCGAACCTGGGCGTCTATGCCACCGAGCCGATGGCTGACCCGGTGTCCGACTGGCTGGAGGCCTGTGAGCGCCTGCAACAGCTGGCACGGCCCGATCAGGTGGTGTTGCCGGGCCACAAGCTGCCCTTCATCGGCCTGCCGATCCGCATGAAGCAACTGATCGAGAACCATCACGGCGCTCTTGCACGCCTGCTGGACGATCTGGACGCGCCCAAGGCGGCCTCGGATTGTTTCGTGACCCTGTTCAAACGTCCGATCCGCGACGGCGAATACGGTCTTGCGCTGGTCGAGGCGGTTGCGCATCTGAACCAACTTTATCACACTGGAGCCGTGACCCGGGCGCGCCGTGAGGACGGCGCATGGGTGTATCAGCGCAAAGGTTGAGACGATGCAGGACAAGATCGAAACCTCGGCCGAGGCCGCCGAAGCGGCGGCTCTGCCCCGGTGCTATGAGGTTCATGCTGACCCGGACAGCACGTCGGGCACCAAGGATCTGCCCGAACCCCTGCGCCAGCCGGTCGACAGCAAAAGCCCCGCCCAATGGGCGTATGAGCGGCTGATCCTGTACATCCAGAACTTCGAGCAGACCCTCGATGCCGATCACGAGGTCGCCATGGGCTTTACCGGCGGTGACGCCGGGGTGATGCGGATCGAGGGGATGGGATATTTTGACCCCGACGTGATCACCTTCTACGGCTCGGACGGTTCGGGCGCACGCACCCAGCTGGTGCAGCATGTCAGCCAGCTGAACGTCATGCTGCGCGCCCTGCCCAAAACGGTCGAGGACAAGCCCGCCAACCGGATCGGCTTTCGCCTGGCCGCCAAGCTTGAGGAAAGCTGAGCGTCACGCTTGCAATTCACATCTGCGCGGCCTTGAATGAATTCAGCATTCAAAGGGGGCCGGCGTGTCACATTTCTCAACCGTAACAGATGCCTATCGCGGGGCCTGGGTCCGACGCCGGACCTTTGTTCCCATCTATCTGGCGGTGCGTCTGCTGCTCATCGCGCTGATCGCACCCGGCGTGGCCTTCACCGTGAACCTGGCGGTGATGCTGTCCGATCAAACTGCGCTGACCGATCAGGACATCGCCATGTTCATCCTGTCGCCGGTTGGCTTCGTGGCGGCGGTGGTCATTCTGGGCCTGTTCCTGTTGGCCGAGGTGTTCGTCTTTTCGGTCATGGCCGGATCGCTCAGGATGGGCGAGGGCGACCCGTGGCGGGCCGGCGGGTCGGCGCTGCGATTGATCCTGTCGCGCCTGCCGACGCTGTTTTCCTTCGCGGTGCGCTTCATTCTGCGGGTGCTTGTTCTAGCGGTGCCTTTCGTGGCGGTCGCGGGCCTGATCGCGTGGTGGACGCTGACCGAATACGACATCAACTACTACCTGACCTTCCATCCGCCCGCCTTCCAGGTGGCCGTCGCGCTGATCGGGCTGGTGGTGCTGGCGATGGCCTGGGTGCTGATCCGCCGCCTGTCGGCCTGGGCGCTCGCCCTGCATCTGGTGCTGTTCGAGGGAATTGCGCCTTCGGACGCCTTCGCCGAAAGCGCCCGCCGAATGGAGGGCAAACGCGGCCGGTTGAAGATCGAACTGGCACTGTGGCTGGCCATACGTCTGGCGATTGCTGCGCTGATTGCCGCCGTGGCCAGCCTGTTGTTCCACCTTGTACCTCTCGAACAAGGCACGAACCTGCGGTTTGCCCTGACGCTCAGCCTGCTGGTGGCCGGGCTGTGGTCTCTGGCCGGATTGGTGCTGGCGGCTGTGGCGCTGGGCGCGCTGGCGGTTCTGCTGGATGGGTTTTTTGAACCTCGGGCGGCAGAGCTTCCCCATCCCGAAGCCGGAAATCTGCGCGCCCCGGTTCTGGTGACCGTTGCCGCGGCAATCGTGGCCGTGCTGGCCGGTATCTGGTTCAGCCAGGACGTGCTGGACCAGATTTCGGCACCCGATCATGCCGACGTGATCGGCCACCGGGGCGCGGCGGCGCTGCGGCCGGAAAACACGATGGCTGCTGTGCTGAAGGCCATCGAAGACGGGGCCGACTGGGTCGAGATCGACGTACAAGAAAGCGCCGACGGCGAGGTGATCGTGGCCCATGACAGCGACTTCATGAAGCTGGGCGGGGTCAATCTGAAGGTCTGGGATGCCACGATGGAGGATGTGGCGCAGATCGACATCGGCAGCTGGTTCGACCCCGAATATGCCGATCAGCGCACTCCGACCCTGCGCGAGGTTCTGAAGGCCGCGAAGGGTAAATCCAAGGTCATCATCGAACTGAAATACTATGGCCATGATGTCGACCTTGAAAACCGCGTGGCCGCCATCGTCGAAGAATTCGGGATGGAGCAGGACATCGCCACGATGTCGCTCAAATACCCGGCGGTGCAGAAGATGAAAGCGTTGCGCCCGGACTGGCGCGCCGGCGTTCTGGCTGCCACGGCGGTGGGCGATCTGACCGGGCTGGAGGGCGATTTCGTCGCGGTGAATGCCGGGATGGTCACGCCCGGGCTGATCCGCTCGGTCCATGATGCAGGCAAGGATATCTATGTCTGGACGGTGAATGACCCGCTGCAGATGTCGTCGATGGCCTCGATGGGTGTCGACGGTCTGATCACCGACCGCCCCGCCATGGCGCGTGAAGTGCTGCGTGTCCGCGCCGAAATGGAACCGGGCGAGCGCTTGCTGCTGTGGCTGGCCACGACCTTCGGCCTGTCGGTCGATACCGAGGCGATGCGCGATGAAAGCCCCTAGCTTCGGTCTTTTGCTCGCCTGCCTTGCCGGGTCGGCTTCGGCGCAGGATCTGATGCGCGGCGTCGAGATGCCCGCGCATCGGGCTTTGATCGCGCAATCGGTTAGGCAACCATTGAGCGCGTTTGAAACCGATGGCTGCTCGGGGGGCATGTCGTCCAGCTGGCGGCTGGTGGCAGAGACCTTTCCCAGATTTCGCGCCGTTTACGAAAGCCACCCGCCGTGGGAATCCTGCTGCGTGACTCATGATCGCGCGTATCACACCGCCGGGGGCGCCACGTCCGCCGACGCCAGTTTTGACGCCCGGCTGGAGGCTGACCGCGCCCTGCGCGCGTGCGTCAAGGAATTCGGAGCCGTGCATGCGCAGGACTATGCCACGCAGTACGACATGACGCCCGAGCAGGTGACGTCGGCCATGTCGATCACCGCCGAGGCGATGTTCATGGCCGTCCGATTCGGAGGTGGCCCCTGTACCGGCCTGCCGTGGCGGTGGGGCTTCGGGTATCCCGGCTGCTCGGTTTTTGCCACCGATGAGGCTGCGGGCGACTGAACTCGGGCACCTGCGCGCGATTGACGTCGTGACAGGCCGGAAAATATGATTTATCCAAACCGGCAAACACGCGAATTGGGAATCTTTCGAAATGGCTGAACACAAGCACGGCGAGATGGACATCACCGTCCAGACTAAAACCTTCAACGGGTTCATCAAATTCACCACCTACAGCGTCGTGGTGATCTGCTTCATTGCCCTGTTTCTTGCGATCTTTGGGGCATAAGCCGGACTGACGGGTCATGTTTCGCATCTTGATTGCCTGCCTGCTGGCAGTGACCGTCGCAGGCTGTGCCACGTCGCAGCGCCCTCAGGCCGACCAGTCCGAGATCGTTGCGCGATCCTACCGTGACCCGGGGCCCTCAACGCTGACCCTGTACACGATGATCAACACGCGTACGGGGTCTGGCGCGCATACCTCGCTGATGATCAGCGCCAGCGAGCGGGTAATTTTCGACCCCGCCGGGTCGTTCCGCGCCGACGTGGTGCCGATCAAGGATGACGTGCTGTATGGCATCACCCCCGCGGTCGAGCGTGCCTATCGCAGCTCGCACGCACGCGAAACGCATTATGCGCGCATCCAGACCGTCCAGGTGACCCCCCAGCAGGCCGAGATCGCCTATCAGCTGGCCAAACAGTCCGGACCGGTTCCGGGCGCCTACTGCGCCAACTCGACGGCTCGGCTGCTGCAGCAGGTTCCCGGGTTCGAGCAGATCCAGACCACCTTCTACCCGGTCAAGTTGTCCGATCAGTTCGGGCAGATTCCGGGGGTCGTCACGACCGAATATCGTGAAAACGACAGCGCCGATCTGCAGGCGGGGCTGGCGGCCAACAACGCCGCGCTCAACCAGCTGGAAGCGGCTTCAACCAACTAGGTACAGCAGACCATACAGCGTGCCGGCCCCGGCAAAGATGGCGGCCAGCACGTTCTTGGTGATCAACCCGACGCTCAGGGCAACCACGGCCGAGGCCATGCGCGGCAGGTCCGGCTGGCCCTCGGTGGCCGTGGGCCACATGACCAGAGGGGCAATCAGGGCCGGCAGGATGGCCACCGCCGTATAGCGTAGATGCCGCAGCAACCATGGCGGCAACGGACGGTCTCCGACAAAGCCGATGAACACGAAGCGCAGGGCATAGCTGCCGATCGCCAGCCCGACGATGATCGTCCAGACCGTTGTCTGATCGGGGGTGGTCATAACGCTACCTTTCTGCGTTCCAGCATCACTTCGGCCTGCGCACCGGCCATCATGCCTGCGCAGCCTGCGATCAGCAGGCCAAGATTGTAGGGGATTGCCACGCATAGCAGCGACACGACGATAGCGACCAGAGCCGCGACCACATGGGCCGGAGTGCGCATCATCGGGCCGATCATGGCCAGAAAGGTGATCGGCAGCGCGAAATCCAGTGCCCAGCTATCCGGGATCTGCGTTCCCAGGTAGGCCCCAATAAAGGTGGCCAGTACCCACATGGGCACCAGAGGCGAAACCGACCCCATGAAATAGGTCATGCGCTGCGGAACCGACATGTCCGGTTCCTTTTCGAACTGGACGATCGAGCAGGCATAGGACTGGTCGACCGTAAGATAGGCGGCAAAAGCCCGTTGCCACAGGGGCGCCGCGCCCAGATAAGGCGTCAAAGACGCTGAATACATGGCCATCCGCAGGTTCACGGCCAGTGCCGAAACCAGAATGATGGCCGTGGGTGTGCCGTCCTGCAGCAGCTGCAGCGATGCAAACTGCGCGGCGCCTGCAAATACGGCTGCGGTGAACACCATGGTCTGCAGAATGCTCAGGCCCGCCTCGGTCGCGAAGACGCCGAACAGGGTGCCGAAAGGCACCGCCACGAAGATGAACGGGGTCCCGTCGCGAAAACCCTTCCAATAGTATGACTTGGATGTGGAGGTTGCCATGGCTAGATCCTATGGTGGTCTGCGCAGCAGTAGCGGGTCAGCGAGAGGGTTGCAATTGGCCACCGAAACCGATCTGTCGGAATACATCATCGCCCCCGATCCCGGCGCGGCGCGGTTGACCCGCGCGGTCGAGGGGGTGGACCAGAACGGCGAGGTCAGCCGCATCTCGGTTGTCGAGGAGCGCCCGCTGACGATCTTCCTCAATTCGCAAGAGATCGTGACGGCCATGACTATCGGCGATTACCCGGAATATCTGGCGCTGGGCTTTTTGCGCAACCAGGGCATGTTGCGCCCCGATGACGAGATCACGCGGGTCGATTACGATGACGATCTGGAAACCGTCGTGGTGCGCACGACCCGCGAAACCTCGTACGAGGACAAGCTGAAGAAAAAGACCCGCACCAGCGGCTGCGCGGTGGGCACGGTGTTCGGCGACATGATGGAGGGGCTGGAGGGCGTGCGCCTGCCGCAGGTTCAGGTGCGCACCTCGTGGCTGTATGATGTGGCGGCCAAGATCAACCGCACGCCGTCGCTGTACCTGCAGGCCGGGGCGATCCATGGCACGGTTCTGTGCCGTGAGAGTCGCCCGCTGGTCTATATGGAGGACGTGGGCCGCCACAACGCGGTGGACAAGATCGCGGGCTGGATGTTGTCCGAAGGCGAGGCGTCCGGCGACAAGATCCTGTACACCACCGGGCGGCTGACCTCGGAAATGGTGATCAAGACGGCGATGATGGGCATCCCGGTTCTGGCCTCGCGGTCCGGCTTTACCGCGTGGGGCGTCGAAATCGCGCGCGAGGTCGGCCTGACCCTGATCGGCCGGATGCGCGGCCAACGTTTCGTCTGCCTGTCGGGCGAAGACCGGCTGCTGCGCGACGCGGACCCGGCCACCGTCCCGGTCGAGGACAGGAAGCATCGAAGGAAAAGCGCCGATGGAAGTTGAAGCATCACGCCCCCTCGGCGTCATACTGGCCGGAGGTCTGGCCACGCGGATGGGCGGCGGAGACAAAGGGTTTCTGCAACTGGGGGGGCAAAGCCTGTTGGCGCATGTGATCGACCGGTTGGCGCCGCAGGTGGCCGGGCTGGCGCTGAACGCCAATGGCGACCCTGCGCGCTTTGCCGATCTTGGCCTGCCGGTCCTGCCGGACAGCATCGCGGGTTACGCCGGGCCGTTAGCGGGCGTTCTGGCCGGGTTGGATTGGGCGGCGGGGCAGGGCGCTGATTGCATCGTCACCGCTGCCGCCGACACGCCGTTCTTTCCGCGCGATCTGGTCGAGCGGCTGACGCGGGCGGCGCAGGGGCAGGCTCATCCGCTGGCTCTGGCCACCACGCCGCGCACCGGTAACGAGGCGCTGAAATCGGGCGGTGGCCGCCGGGTGAACCGGCACCCGACCTTCGGCCTGTGGCCCGTCGCTCTGCGCGACGATCTGCGCGCGGCCCTGACGGACGGGTTGCGCAAGGTGGTCCTGTGGACCGACCGCCATGACGGGCGCGAGGCGCTGTTTCCGGCCGACCCGTTCGATCCGTTCTTCAACGTCAACACGCCCGAAGATCTGATCCGGGCGCAGCACCTGTTGGAGCGGGCATGAGGGTCTACGGCGTCACCGGCTGGAAGAATGCGGGAAAGACCGGACTGGTCGAGCGGCTGGTGGCCGAGATCACCGGGCGCGGGTTCAGTGTCTCGACCGTCAAACACGCTCACCACGCGGTTGACGTGGACCAGCCGGGCACCGACAGCCACCGCCACCGAACAGCCGGGGCGTCCGAGGTTCTGCTTGCATCCAGCCGCCGCATCGCCGTGATGCAAGAGCTGCGCGGCGCGCCCGAGCCGCTGTTGGACGACCTTCTGGCGCGTCTGTCCCCGGTCGATCTGGTGCTGGTCGAGGGATACAAGCGCGCGCCGCACCCCAAGGTCGAAGCCTTTCGCGCCCAGCCCAGAAACCCGCTGATCGCCGCCGACGATCCGACGATCCGCGCGGTGGCCAGCGACACGCCGCTGGATCTGGACCGTCCGGTTTTTGACTTGAACGACACGCCTGCAATTGCCGATTTCATCCTGGCCGAGGTCGGCTTGGGGCCGCGGCCCAGCCCCTGACCATGCCCGAGGACCGGACCATGCCAAAGATTGCGCCTCCACCGCTGAAAAACGACTGTTTCGCCCTGCCGCCGGGGGTCGAATGGACCCCGGTCGATGACGCGCTGGCCCTGCTGCGCGACCGGTTGCACCCGGTTGCCGGCGTCGAGACCCTGCCCGTTGGTCAAGCCTGCGGGCGCGTTCTGGCGCAGGACGTGATCGCGCAACGGTCGAATCCGCCGCTGCCCAACACGGCAGTGGACGGGTACGGTTTTGCCGGTGGTCGGCCCGAGGGCCCGCATGTTCTGCCGCTGGCCGAGGGACGCGCGGCGGCGGGCGTGCCGTTTGCGGGGGCCGTGCCGGAGGGGCAGGCGCTGCGCGTTCTGACCGGCGCGCCGCTGCCCGAGGGGGTGGATACCGTCATTCTGGAAGAGGACGTGACCTTGCAGGACGGCCACATCGCCTTCAACGGGCCTTTGAAGGCCGGCGCCAACACGCGCAAGGCGGGCGAAGACGTGCAGGCCGGGGCCTTGGCTCTGCCTGGCGGGCGACGCCTGACGCCTGCCGATCTGGCGCTGCTGTCGGCGGTGGGCGTGGCCGAGGTCCCGGTCCGCGCCCCCTTGCGCGTGGGGGTTCTGTCCACCGGCGATGAATTGCGTGATCCGGGTCAGGCCGCGGGGCCGGGTCAGATCTATGATGCGAACCGCCCGATGCTGTTGGCGATGCTGCAACGGATGGGTTTTGTGCCGGTCGATCTGGGCCGCGTGGGCGACGACCGGGCCGCGCTGCGGGACCGGTTGGACCAAGCTGCGCAACAGACCGACGCGATCCTGACCAGCGGCGGCGCTTCGGCGGGGGACGAGGATCATGTCTCGGCCCTGCTGCGCGCGGCGGGGGCCTTGCAAGAATGGCGCATCGCGCTGAAGCCGGGCCGCCCGCTGGCGCTGGGCCTGTGGCAGGGCACGCCGGTGTTCGGCCTGCCGGGCAACCCGGTTGCGGCGATGGTCTGCACGCTGATCTTTGCCCGGCCCGCGCTGGGCCTGATGGCGGGCGCGGGGTGGCGGCAACCGCAGGGCTTTGACCTGCCCGCCGGGTTCGCCAAGCGCAAGAAACCGGGCCGCCACGAATACCTGCGCGCCCGGGTCCGCGAAGGCCGGGTCGAGGTGTTTCATTCGGAAGGGTCGGGTCGCATCAGCGGGCTCAGCTGGGCCGAAGGGCTGGTCGAGCTGCCGGACGGCGCACAAGACATCCAGCCCGGAGACCCTGTGCGTTTCATACCCTATGGCAGTTTCGGCCTGTGACGGTTTCGGTCTCGTGCGGGTTTTCCCCTGATGAGCGGACCCGGGCGGCCGCGCTGTTCTGGCAGGCGTTCTCGGGCAAACTGTCGCGCGTGATGGGTCCGGACGCGCGCGGGTTGGCCTTTTTTGAACGGGTGCTGAACCCCGATTTCGCCCTGGTGGCGCGGGATGCGGATGGGCGGATGCTGGGGCTGGCCGGGTACAAGACCCGCGACGGCGGGCTGACGCAGGGCGGGCTGGCGGATCTGGCCCGGGTCTATGGCTGGTTCGGCGCCCTGTGGCGGGGCCTTGTCCTGAGCGTTCTGGAGCGCGACCTGAAGCCGGGCGTGTTCCAGATGGATGGCATATGCGTGGCGACCGAGGCGCGCGGGCAAGGTGTCGGGACCCTGCTGCTGCGGGCGATCAAGGACGAGGCCCGGAGGTTGGGCATGCACGAGGTGCAACTGGACGTGATCGACACCAACTCGCGCGCGCGGACCCTGTACGAGCGCGAAGGGTTTCAGGCGATCGGGCAGGACTATACCGGCCCGTTCAAGCATCTTTTCGGATTCAGTTCGGCCACGAAAATGCGGTGGGTCGTGCCCAACGGTGGCTAGTCGAACGTTCCGGCTACTCGGCCCAGCAGCATGAAGGCGCGCGCCGTGCGCGTGTCGCCCAAAGCGGTCAGGTCGGCGTCGCTGGCCTGAGGTTCGAACTCGGCGATCATGGTGTCGAAGCGGCGCAGGAAATGGTGCACCGCATCGCGAAAGATCGGGTCCTGTTTCAACCGCGCCGAGGTCAGCGCCAGGCACGACCGGTCGCGGATACCGCCCAACGCGGCGACCGCACGCCCGCGTTCGCCCTTGGCGAACTGGCGCCAGACCTCGGGGCGGGCCATGTCCGGACGCAGGTCGTCCATGTAGATGCCTTCCTGGCTGAGCAGAGTCAGCACGTCCTCGGCGGCCTGCACCAGTTGCGCGGTCTTGCGGTCCTTCATCGCGCGGCGCAGGGCGTTGAAGCCTTCGGTATCCTCGGCGGTTTCGGGAAAGTTCAGCGCGCGGATGAAAATGTCGGTGGGCAGAGGAGTCGTTATCTCTTCGGCCGGGGTGCCCAGTTCCAACGAGGTCTGGCCCGAGGGTGCCGCAGGTCTTGCCAGCGGCGCAAGATCCCGCCGCTTGCTGGAGAACGTGGCCAGCGTGCTTTGGGTGTGCCGGGCGGCCGCGGCGATTTCATCCAGTTTCCGGGCCACCGCGGGTTCGTAGGTGCTGGCCGAGCGCTGTTGCTGCGATACATAGGCCTGCCGGATCGCGTCGATCGCGGTCTGCAGCCGGGCGCTTTCTTCGCGCATGATGCGGCTGGCGCGCATGGCCAGCGCCGCGACCCAGATCATCGCCACCGGCATGAACACCGCCAGCAGCATCACGATGAAACTGCCGGCCTGCGTCTGTTCCGGCAGCACCAGAAAGACCACGGCCACCACCAGCCAGATCAGGCTGAGGGCCGCGGCCGCAATCTCGATCCCGGTGACGCTCGGTCGGCCTGGACGGTCATAGATGCCCAGCCAGGTGGGGCGTTTGCTGTCCTGATCAGGGTCTTGGCCCGACATGGCGCGCTCCGATCAGGCGTAGTGGATGCTCAGCACTTCGTACGAGCGCACGCCGCCGGGGGTGCGCACCTCGACGCTGTCGCCTTCTTCCTTGCCGATCAGGGCGCGGGCGATGGGCGATTTGATGTTCAGCAGGCCCTTTTCGATATTGGCCTCATGCTCGCCCACGATCTGCCAGGTCTTTTCCTCGTCGGTGTCCTCGTCCACCAAGGTGACCTTGGCGCCGAACTTGATCGCACCCGACAGTTTGGTCGGGTCGATCACCTCGGCCAGCGACAGAACGCCTTCCAGTTCCTTGATGCGGCCTTCGATGAAGCCCTGCTTTTCGCGGGCCGAGTGGTATTCGGCGTTTTCCTTCAGGTCGCCCAGTTCGCGCGCCGAGGCGATGGCCTCGATGATGGCGGGGCGTTCAACGGACTTGAGTTGCTTGAGCTCTGCCTCGAGCGCGGCAAAGCCCGCAGGCGTCATGGGGATCTTTTCCATATCTTCTTTTTTCCACGCACAAATTGAGTCGCCCCGCCGCATGAGACCAGCGTCGGGGCGAAAGATGGGTCGGCAATTACCTGACCCAAATATGGCGTGAAATGCAAGAGGCCAAGGGGTTTGGCCCCTGCAATCCGCAACTTAACGCCGTCGGGGCGGTGGGGGTTTCCGATTGTGACGATGCCCCAGCAGATCACCGCGTTTCCAGCGATGCGCCTCGGCGCCGAACCAGAGCATCTCAATCATATTGAACGACCTCGAATTCGATGCCGTTGTCATCGTCGAAATAGAACCGGCGGCCGGGTTCATAGTCGGCGTGGTTGTGCGGCTCGAAGCCCGCGGCGCGAACCTTGGCCTCGGTCGCGTCGATGTCCTCGACAAGCACGCCCACATGGTTCAGCCCGCCGACGATGTCATAGCTGCTTTCACCCGACGGTTTCGGGTCGGCCGGGGCGTAAAGCGCCAGATAGGTATGCGCGCTGCCCACATGCACGGTATAGCCGCCAGCGATGGCCGGGCCTTCCCAGCGGGTTTTCCATCCGAATACGTCCTGCATCCAGGCGGCAGTTGCCTGCGGGTTGCGGACGGTGAAGTTCGTGTGTTCCAGCGTCGCCATCATGGGGTCTCCTTTTCATGTTCAGGCTTGTTTCGACTCACCGTACTTCCTAAACCTAACTTTAGCTCAAGAGATTCTTCCAGGAGGAGATCATGCCCGCATCCGAAGGCCTTTCCATCGGCGCATTGGCACGCCGCACGGGGTTGGCGGTATCCGCCATCCGCTATTACGAGGCGCAGGGGCTGATTTCCCCCTGGCGCAATCCGGGCGGTCAGCGGCGGTATCAGCGCGCCGACATCCGTCGGCTGAGTTTCGTGATGATCGCCCAGCAGTTCGGTCTGACCCTGCCCGAAATCCGCGAGGTTCTGGCCGGGCTGCCCGACAACCGCACGCCCACGCCGGCGGATTGGAAAAAGATCAGCGTCGGCCTGCGCGCGCATCTGGACCAGCGAATCGATACTCTGCTGCGTCTGCGCGACAATCTGGACGGCTGCATCGGCTGTGGCTGTCTGAGCCTTCCGAAATGCGCGCTCTACAACCCCGACGACCGGGCCAAGGCGCATGGTAGCGGTCCCAGGTACCTGATGGGTGACGCACCCGAGGGCTGATCTGCCGCATTGCAGCAATGTTACGCCGTGTTTTGATTGACCAAGGTCTTTTCCAGCAGGTAATCAGCCGGGAAACAAAATTTCGCCGAGCCCGCGCCCCAGGCGCCAATTCGGATAGTTAGCGGAGGAGCCCACGATGGCCGAAATTGAACGCGAAGCGATGGAATACGACGTGGTGATCGTGGGCGCAGGCCCGGCGGGCCTGTCGGCGGCCATTCGTCTGAAACAGCTGGACGCCGACCTGAACGTGGTCGTGCTGGAAAAGGGCTCGGAAGTGGGCGCGCATATCCTGTCGGGTGCGGTGCTGGACCCGTGCGGTCTGGATGCGCTGATCCCCGACTGGAAGGAAAAGGGCGCGCCGCTGAACGTGCCGGTGCGCGAAGACAACTTCTATATGCTGGGCGAGGCCGGCAAGCTGCGCATCCCCAACTGGCCGATGCCGCCGCTGATGAACAACCATGGCAACTACATCGTCTCGATGGGCAATGTCTGCCGCTGGATGGCCGAACAGGCCGAGGAACTGGGCGTCGAGATCTTCCCGGGTATGGCCTGTTCCGAACTGGTCTATGGCGACAATGGCGAGGTCAAGGGTGTCGTGGCAGGTGTCTTCGGGCTGGAACCCGACGGGTCTTATGGCCCCAACACCGAGCCGGGGATGGAACTGCACGGCAAATACGTCTTCCTGTCGGAAGGGGTGCGCGGGTCGCTGTCCAAGGAAGTGATCGCGAAATACGACCTGTCCGCAGGGAAAGAGCCGCAGAAATACGGCATCGGCATGAAGGAAATCTGGGAGATCGATCCCGCCAAGCACAAGGAAGGCAGCGTCACCCACACGATGGGCTGGCCGCTGGGCGGCAATGCCGGGGGCGGATCCTTCATCTATCACCTGGAAAACAACCAGGTCTATGTGGGCTTCGTGGTTCACCTGAACTACAAAAACCCGCACCTGTTCCCCTACATGGAATTCCAGCGGTTCAAGCACCACCCGGTGGTGGCCGACCTGCTGAAAGGCGGCAAGCGCGTGGCCTATGGCGCCCGCGCGATCACCGAGGGCGGATACCAGTCGATGCCCAAGCTGGTGGCGCCGGGTGTTGCGCTGCTGGGCTGTTCGGCGGGCATGGTCAACGTGCCGCGCATCAAGGGTAACCACAACGCGATGCTTTCGGGCAAGGCGGCGGCCGAGGCCGCGTTCGAGGCCCTCAAGGCCGACCGCTCGGGCGACGAACTGTCCGCCTATGAAGACGAGGTGCGCAACGGTGCGATCGGCCGCGACCTCAAGAAGGTTCGCAACGTCAAGCCGCTGTGGTCGAAATACGGCCTGACCGCTTCGCTGGCGCTGGGTGGCATGGACATGTGGACCAACACGCTGGGCTTCTCGCTGCTGGGGACGCTGGGCCATGGCAAGAACGACGCCGAGGCGACCGAGGATGCCAGCAAGCACACCCCCATCGACTATCCGAAGCCCGATGGCACGCTGTCTTTCGATCGTCTGACCAACGTGGCGTTTTCGTTCACCAACCACGAAGAAAGCCAACCCTGTCACCTGAAGCTGACCGACCCCGAGATTCCGGTGAAGGTCAACCTGCCCAAGTTTGATGAACCGGCGCAGCGGTATTGCCCGGCGGGCGTGTACGAAGTGGTGAAGGATGAGGCCGAGCCGCGATTCGTGATCAACTTCCAGAACTGCGTCCACTGCAAGACCTGTGACATCAAGGATCCCAGCCAGAACATCACGTGGACCACGCCGCAGGGTGGGGACGGACCGAACTACCCCAACATGTAGGCAAAAACCCGGGCAATGGCGGGGCCGTGAACGCTCGGCCATTGCCTCTGGCGGGCCAAGGCCCTAGCTTGTTCTGCAATCATAGGCAGACAAGGCAGGTATTAGGTGGTTTCACTGGTTCGTCGCACGGCGCTGGCCGTGTTTCTTGCGACAGCGGCTGTCGTTCCGGTTCACGCGGATTCCGGCGCGGGATCCTATCTGGCTGGACGCCAGGCCATCTATGAAAGCGACTACAAGGCTGCCGAGGAGTACTACTCCAAGGCCCTGATTTTCGATCCGGGCAACACCAAGCTCAAGGAAAGCGTGCTACTGGCGCGCGTGGCGCTTGGCGATGTGGAACGTGCATTGCCGATCGCCGAGGACATGGAGGCGAACGGGCAGCCCAACCAGGCCGCACGTATGGTTGTTTCCGCCAAACTGGTATCTGACGGAAAGTTCGACGAATTGCTGGCCCGTGACCCGGAAAATCAGGGCGTTGGCCCGCTGGTCGATGGGCTGATGACGGCCTGGGCGCATCTGGGCAAGGGCGAAATGACCAAGGCGATGGCGCAGTTCGATGAGGTCGCCCAGCAGGACGGTCTGCGGGAATTCGCGCTGTATCACAAGGCGTTGGCGCTGGCGTCGGTTGGCGATTTCGAGGGGGCCGAGGCGATCTTTGCGGCCGACGACAGTATCGTTGCGCGATTCTCGCGACGTGCAGCGCTGGCGCGGGTCGAAGTCTTGTCGCAGCTCAACCGCAACGACGAAGCCCTGCAATTCCTGGAAAACGTCTTTGCGGCGGGCAGCGACCCGTCGATCGAGTCCTACGTGGACACGCTCAGCGCCGGTGGCACCTTGCCATTCACCCATGTCGGATCGGCCACCGAAGGCGTGGCCGAGGTCTTTTTCTCGGTCGGGGCGGCGTTGAACACCGAGGCTGCACATGACTATGTGCTGCTATACGCTCGGATCGCGACTTACCTCCGGCCCGATCACATAGATGCGATCCTGCTGAGCGCGGAACTGCTTGAGCAGTTGAGCCAGTACGACCTGGCCGCCGAAGCCTATCGAAAGGTTCCCACGGATAGCAGCGATTTCCACGCAGCCGAGCTGGGGCGTGCCGAAATCCTGGCTCAGTCGGGGAAACCGGATGCGGCGATCGAAGTGCTGGAAAATCTGGCGGCCCGGCAGCCCAATCTGCCCAGTGTCCATGTCGCCTTGGCCGACCTGCAGCGGCGTCAGGAAAACTACGCCGCAGCTGTCACCTCGTATGACCGAGCCATCGAACTGACCGAAACCGGTTCGGGTGGCAACTGGTTCCTGCACTACGCCCGCGGCATCTGCCACGAACGGCTCAAGGCCTGGGACAAGGCCGAGGCGGATTTCAGGCGTGCCCTGGAGTTGAATCCGGATCAGCCGCAGGTTTTGAACTATCTCGGTTACTCGCTGGTCGAGCGGCAGGAAAAACTGGAAGAGGCGCTGGACATGATCGAGCGCGCCGTCGCGATCCAGCCTGACAGCGGCTATATCGTCGACAGCTTGGGCTGGGTTCTGTTTCGCTTGGGCCGGTACGACGAGGCGGTCGAACATATGGAGCGCGCCGTTGAACTGATGGCCGTGGACCCGGTGGTCAACGACCACTTGGGCGACGTCTACTGGGCCGTCGGGCGCACCCGTGAGGCCGATTTCCAATGGCGGCGCGCGTTGTCCTTCATCGATCCCGAAGATACCGATGGCGAGGCCGACCCCGACCGGATCCGTCGCAAACTCGAGGTCGGGCTGGACGCGGTGCTGGCCGAGGAAGGCGCGGCCCCCCTCAAGGTCGCCAATGGCGATTGAGGCCTTTGCGCCCGCGAAGATCAACCTTTCCCTGCATGTGACCGGACGGCGGGCCGACGGATACCATCTGCTGGATTCGCTGGTCGCCTTTGCCGATGTGGGAGACACGTTGATCCTGTCACCCGGGCCCGAGAATCGCCTGACCGTGACCGGCCCCCATTCCGCCGGGGTGCCGACCGACGACCGCAACCTCGTCTGGCGGGCCGCTCGGGCGATGGGATGGATCGGGCAAATCCAGTTGGACAAGGTTCTGCCGCATGGCGGGGGAATCGGCGGCGGCTCATCGGATGCGGCTGCGACTTTGCGGGCCATCGCAGGGGAAGACGCGGAAGTTCCGCTGGAAACGGCTTTGGCCCTGGGCGCGGATGTTCCTGTTTGTGTACTGGGCAGAGCAGCACGAATGCAGGGCATTGGTGACCGTGTCGCCCCGGTTGCATTGCCCGCTTTGCCCGCGCTGCTGGTCAATCCGGGTGTGCCGGTTCCGACGGGGCCGGTGTTCAATGCGCTGGATTCGCGCGACAATCCGGGTATGCCGGATGAGATCCCGGCATTCGAAACGCCCGAGGCGTGTGCTGATTGGCTGGCCGGGCAACGGAATGATTTGCAGGAAGCGGCAATAGGCTTGGCGCCCCAGATTTCAGACGTGTTGCAGGCGCTGGGTGAAACGCGGGACGTTCTGCTGGTGCGCATGTCGGGGTCGGGTTCGACCTGCTTTGCGCTGTACCCGTCCATGAAGGCCGCACATTTTGCGGCCTACGAGATTGGTGTTTCCCAGCCGGACTGGTGGTGTCGCGCAAGCGTCCTCAGTTGAGGCGGGATACGACGTAATCGGCCAGATCACCGAGCAGGTCGCGCAACTCGTGATCGGGCAGCGCGGTCAGAGCGGTTTTGGCCTTTGCTGCCCATGCCAGAGCGTCTGTCCGGGTCTCCTCCAGGGTGCCGTATTTGCGCATGAGGTTCAGGGCCAGGTCCAGGTCTCCATCCTGTTGCCGACCCTTCTCGATCGTGCGCTCCCAGAACGCACGCTCGTCGGGTGTGGCCCGGGCTACGGCCTTGATCACCGGGAGGGTCAGCTTGCGCTCGCGGAAGTCGTCGCCCACGTTCTTGCCGGTGGCCTTGCTGTCGCCCTGATAGTCCAGCAGGTCGTCGGCGATCTGGAAGGCGATGCCCAACGCGTCACCATAGGCGAACAGTGCGCGGACCTGTTCCTCGGACGCACCGGCGATCACGCCGCCCACCTCGGTTGCCGCGGAAAACAGCGCGGCGGTCTTGCCGCGCACCACCTGCAGGTAGACGGCCTCATCCGTGCGCAGGTCGGTGGCTGCGGTCATCTGCAGCACCTCGCCTTCGGCGATGGTGGCCGAGGCATTGGCCAAGATGTCCAGAACCCGCAGAGACCCGGTTTCCACCATCAACTGGAAGCTGCGCGAAAATAGATAGTCGCCGACCAGCACGCTGGACTTGTTGTCCCACAGCAGGTTGGCGGTGGGCCGGCCGCGCCGCTGGGCGCTTTCATCCACGACGTCGTCGTGCAACAGCGTGGCGGTGTGGATGAACTCGACCGTGGCGGCCAGGCGGATGTGATGGTCACCGCCATAGCCGAACAGGCGCGCGGCGGCCAGTGTCAGCATCGGGCGCAGGCGCTTGCCGCCCGCTTCGACCAGATGCGCGGTGACTTCGGGGATGCGGGGCGCGTGTTCCGAGGCCATGCGGGTGCGGATCAGAGTGTTTACCGCCTCCATTTCCCCGGCCAAAATCTCGGCCAGTCGCTCATGCGGTTTCGAGATCGTGCTGATCGTCATCACACTCCTGATACAAGGCTCGACTTTCGTCCTGCCTTGCCCTTACATCCATCCCCATGAAAGAACTTCTGCGCAGCACCGATCCGACCATCATCGCCTTTGCATCCGCTCTTCTTGAGGGCGAGGATATAGACTGCTTTGAGATGGACGTAAATATGAGCGTCCTCGAGGGAGGCATCGGAATATTTCCGCGCCGCCTCATGGTTCGGACCGATGACCTCGAGCGGGCGGAGCGGGTGATGCGTGACAATGACATTCCGCTGGGAAGATGACCGGGTTTCCTGACAGCGCGCTGACTTGCAACGACTTTCTGGGTGGCCGACTAAAGCTGTGGCAGCCGCGAGACGGTTATCGCGCCGGTGTCGATCCGGTGCTGCTTGCTGCCGCGGTTCCGGCCAAAGCCGGGCAGTCGGTGCTGGAGCTGGGCTGCGGGGCGGGCGCTGCGGTTCTTTGTCTCGTGACCCGCGTTCCCGGTCTGCGGCCGACGGGGGTCGAGCTTCAGGCCGACTATGCCGCTCTGGCCGCAAGAAACGCGCAATGCAACGAGATCGATTTGTCCGTCCACGTGGCCGACCTGTCCAATATGCCGACTGATCTGCGTCAGCAGCACTTCGACCACGTGATCGCAAACCCGCCCTATTATCGGCCCGGTGCACATAGCGCGGCCGTCGATGCTGGTCGGCGAACGGCGCTGAGCGAGCAGACGCCGCTGTCCGACTGGTTTGATGCGGCGGCGCGCAGGCTGACACCGCGCGGGTACCTGCACATGATCCAGCGCGTGGAACGCTTGCCGGACATGCTGTCGGCCTGCGCGGGTCGGTTGGGCTCGGTAGAAGTTCTGCCCATCGCGCCGCGCATGGGGCGCGGGGCCGAGTTGCTGATCCTGCGGGCGCGCAAAGGGGGACGCGCGGATTTTCGGTTGCATGCGCCGCTGATTCTCCACAGCGGTGACCGCCATGAAAGGGACGGCGACAGCTATACCGACACGGTATCCGGCATCCTGCGCGAGGGCCGACCAATGCCCTGGCCGGACGCCCGATAGGCAATGACCAGCCGAAATTGTCGGATTTGAACAAGAATCCGAGCGTCTGCGGCGTGACAGGCTGGAAATGATGTGATCAACTTCCCATGTGATATTCAGAAACAGAGAAGGAGGATCGCCATGAGCGTAAGCGCACATCTGACGGAACTGAAGAAGAAGCACGAAACCCTCAGTCTCGAAGTGGAACAAGCCCAGCGCTCGCCCGGTATCGACGATCTCCACATTGCTCAACTCAAAAAGAAGAAGCTGAAGCTGAAGGAAGAGATTGAACGCCTGTCGGCTTAATGTCGTAGGCTGGCGCGTGCCGCGACTGCAGCGCCGCCGGTAACAAGCAATGCCGCGATCGCCAGCGTCCAGGACGGCGTGGCGATCCCGGCGACCACAAGCACCAGAGTTGACAGCAGGGGTGCCGCGTACGAGCTGGTGCCCAGCATCTGGATGTCACCGTGCTTGACCCCGATATCCCAGACATAGAACGCCAGCCCAACGGGCCCCAACCCCAAGGCAACGGTCGACATCCAGGCCAGTGCGTCGGGCGGCCAGACTGTCTGCTCAAGGCTGAAATGCAGGATCCACGAGGCGATGGCGGTCAGCACGCAGAACACTGCTACCGAGCTGGTCGGCGTTTGACCCAGCCTGCGCGACAATACGGAATACCCCGACCACGTAAGGGCACACAGAAGCGCCAGCGCATAGCCCGGCAGATGTTCGGCCTGAAACCCTGCGGTTCCGCCACCGGTGATGATCAGCGCGGCCCCGGAGAAGCCCAGACATGCCCCGAGCAGATGGCCCAGACGCAGGGTTTCACCAGGAAGCAACCCTGAGAAAAGAACGATCAGCAAGGGCCAGAGGTAGGCGATCAATCCGGCCTCGGCCGCAGGTGCCATGCGCAGGGCCGAGAAATACAGGGCGTGGTATCCGAACAAGCCAACCGTTCCGAAGGCGAATACCTTCCAACTGACCTGTTTCAGTTGCGCAAGCCCACCGCTGTGCCATGTCCAGATCAAGCCAAGGGTTCCGCCGATCGTGAAGCAGATGGCGTTCAGCAAAAGCGGCGGGGTCGGCGCCGAGCCAACCGTGAACAGCGCCAGCAGTGCCCACAAAAGGACGGCGACAAAACCGATGGCGGTGGCGCGGTTCTTTGTCATGCGGGGGGGATATCCTCGACGGGTATGATTTCAAGACCGTCGGATATGTGCGCGGTTTTTTCGATCTCTGCAAGGAACCAATCCCGGAAGGCGGCAATCTGAGAGCGCGTCTCTTCTCCCGAACGGCACAGGAACCGGAAGCGGGCCTTGGTTTCGATGGCGGTTTTGAAGGGCATGACCAGTCGGCCTTCGATCACATCCTTGATGATCATCGGGCGCCGTCCCAACGCGACGCCGACACCCGCCACCGCGGCATCAATGGCGTGATCCGCGTTCGAGAAATGCGCGCCATGAGTCGGCGTGAAGTCCACCCCGACCGCACGAAACCAGGCGGGCCAGTCACAGGGCGGATTCAGGAAGTTGATCGAGTCATCGTAGATCAGGGGCGCTTCGGTCAGGTCCCGTGGCGTCGGAAACCGGGCCGCAAGCTCGGGCGTCATGACAGGCGTCAGCCACTCTTGCCGCACGGGAACTGAATACAGCCCGTCATCCTGCCCGTACCCGAACCGGATCGCGACATCCACGTCGTCGCGCTCGAAATCGAGATTGCGCAGCGTGGCTGAGAATCTCAGGTCGATCTCGGGATGGGCGCGGGCGAACTCGTAAAGGCGGGGGGCCAGCCATTTGGCTGTCAGGGCCGGCCCAGCGGTCACTGTCAGTGTTGTGTTGTCCTGCAGGCGGCGGGTGGCCGACCAAGCCGCCTGCAGCGCAGCAAACCCTTTTTCCGTGCCCGGGGCCAGGGTTCGTCCGGCCTCGGTCAGCTCGACTGCACGGTTCAATCGGCGGAACAGCGGCTCACCCAGATGCTCTTCCAGAGACTTGATCTGAAACGACAGCGCGGCTGGTGTCACGTTCAACTCGTCTGCGGCCTTGGCAAAGGACATATGGCGGGCGGCGGCGTCAAAGGCCCTGAGGGCGGTGAGTGGGGGAAGTCGGTCGCTCATCATCACATAAGATTTTCTAAACTGAAGGCGGAAAAACTCTCGTTTGTACCTATTAAAAACAATAGGCATGTTGAATGCAAGTCAAGTTCACCTTTAGTAGAAGGGAAAAGCCATGATCGAGATGACGACCAATCCTGCCGCACAAAAGGCAATTCTGCGCGCTCATCAAGAGCGCGGCAAGGCGATCCGGAGTTTCTGGAAGTGGGTTCTGGGTTCCCGCTGAACGCTGCGCGCGCGTTCTTACGGGATCAAAGGAGGGCCGACCCGTTGGGTCGGCCCGTTTTCAAATAAGCCGCGATCAGACGAAAAACTGCGCGCCGTTGGCCGAAATCGTCGACCCGTTGATGAACTGCGAATCTTCCGAGGCCAGGAATGCGACGCAGCGGGCAATTTCCTCGGGTTCGCCCAAACGGCCTGCGGGGATCTGACCGATGATGGCTTCACGCACCTTTTCCGGAACGGCCATGACCATCTCGGTCGCGATGTATCCGGGGCAGATAGCATTTGCGGTGATGCCGGCGCGCGCGCCTTCCTGCGCCAGGGATTTGACGATGCCCAGATCACCGGCTTTGGTGGCGGCATAGTTCACCTGAGCGAACTGGCCCTTTTGCCCGTTGATCGAACTGATCACGATCACCCGACCGAACTTGCGCTCGCGCATACCGGGCCAGACGGGGTGTACGGTGTTGAACACCCCGGTCAGGTTGGTGTCGATCACCTGGTGCCACTGTTCCGGTGTCATCTTGTGGAACGGCGCGTCGCGGGTGATGCCGGCATTGGCGACAACGATGTCGATCGGGCCGAGCTCGGCTTCGACCTTTTCGATGCCCGCCTTGGACTCGTCATAGTCGGCCACGTTCCATTTATAGGTCGCAATGCCGGTTTCCTCGGTGAACTTGGCCGCGGCTTCGTCATTCCCCGCATACGAGGCGGCTACTTTGTATCCTTCGGCCTTGAGCGCTTTGGAAATTGCTGCGCCGATGCCGCGGGTGCCGCCGGTTACGAGTGCTGTACGTGCCATTTAGGACTCCTCCAAATTTAATCGTGTTGGTAATTCTGTTACTCTGAGAGATTGAGTTGCGCAATATCGTTTCGTCGCGAGATGGCTCTTTCCGTTTGGTGATATTGTCGCATCCTAGGGATATTCCCGGAGTGTAACAAAAAAGGGCGCCCATTGGACGCCCTTATTCGTGACTTGTCAAAGCACTTAGACGCGCTCCACGCACAGGGCGACGCCCATGCCGCCTCCGATGCAGAGGGTTGCCAGGCCCTTTTTCGCGTTCCGGCGCTTCATTTCGAACAGCAGCGTGTTCAGAACCCGGCAGCCGGATGCTCCGATCGGGTGGCCGATGGCGATCGCGCCGCCGTTCACGTTCACGATCGAGGGATCCCAACCCATGTCCTTGTTCACGGCGCAAGCCTGTGCCGCGAAGGCCTCGTTGGCTTCGACCAGATCCAGATCGTCAACCGACCAGCCGGCCTTTTCCAGCGCCTTGCGCGAGGCATAGATCGGTCCGACACCCATGATCGACGGGTCCAGCCCGGCGGTCGCATAAGACGCGATGCGGGCCAGCGGTTCGATCCCGCGCTTTTCGGCGTTGTCGGCTGACATCAGCAGGGTTGCCGCCGCGCCGTCATTCAGACCCGAGGCGTTGGCCGCAGTCACCGAGCCATCCTTCGTAAAGGCTGGACGCAGCTTGGCCATCGCCTCCATGGTCGCGCCGTGACGGATGTACTCGTCACTATCCATCACGATGTCGCCCTTGCGAGTCTTGATGGTGAAGGGGACGATCTCGTCCTTGAACTTGCCGGCCTTCTGCGCGGCCTCAGCCTTGTTCTGGCTGGCCACCGCGAACTCATCCTGCATATCGCGGCTGATCTGCCACTTCTCGGCCACGTTCTCGGCGGTCTGGCCCATGTGGTAGCCGTTGAACGCATCCCACAGGCCGTCGCGGATCATGGTGTCGATGTATTTCATGTCGCCCATCTTGTGGCCCGCGCGCAGCGATGCGGCGTGGGGCGACAGGGTCATGTTTTCCTGACCGCCTGCGCAGACGATCTCGGCATCGCCCAGCTGGATATGCTGAGCGCCCAGTGCGACGGCACGCAGGCCCGAACCACAGACCTGGTTGATGCCCCAGGCCGCGCTTTCCTGCGGCAGGCCGGCGTTGATGTGCGCCTGGCGTGCGGGGTTCTGGCCTTGGGCGGCCGTCAGAACCTGACCCATGATGGTTTCGCTCACCTCGGACTTGTCGATCCCGGCGCGTTCCACGACGGCTTCGAGGACGGCAGCGCCCAGATCATGTGCGGGGGTGTTCGCAAAGGAACCGCCAAAGCTGCCGACGCCCGTGCGTGCGGCGGATGCGATTACTACGTTGGTCATACAGTCAATCCTTTACCGTCAAGGTCCTGTGGGAAATCTGACGGCGCAGGTCGCACAGAGCCTCTCTGGCGATGCAAGAGCGCCTCGTGATCCCCCGCTCCAGCACTTTCTGCCATAGCGCAATGCTGCACGTGCAGCAACGGACAGCTTGTCTCATGAGAAAGCCTCGGCTGGATAGCGCCCAAGGGAATTGGGTTCAACTTCCTGTTTTGGCTTCTTTTTCCGGTTGCCACGGGGCTTTCACCGTCGGAGCGCCGAATAGGTAGCCCTGCAGACAGTCCACACCGCTGGCCACCAGAAACTCGGCATCTTCACGCGTTTCGACCGATTCGGCGATGACCAGAATCTCGAATTCACGGGCGACGGCGATCAGCGCGCGCACCAGCGCCTGATTGTCCGGGTTGGTGCTGACACCCCGTACGAACTGCCCGTCGATCTTCGCCGCGTCAAAGAAGAACTCGCGAAAATACCTGAAGCTGAAGTTGCTGGCGCCGAAGTCATCCAGCGCAAAAGCGATCCCGCGATCCTGAAGCCGGTCCATGAAATCGATCACCAGTTCGGGAACCTGCATTGCCGAGCTTTCGGAGATTTCGAGGATAAGCCGCTCGCCCAGCGTTTTGTCCCGCTTGAGAAACCGGTCCAGGATCCGCGACCAGCGCGCGTATCCGATCGAGCGTGCGGACATGTTGACCGAAAGCCGGATTTCCGGATTGCGAGACAGGGCGCGCAATCCTTTTTCCAATGCTATGCAGTCCAATTCCCGGCCGATTGGTGTGTTTTCCACCTGCGGCATGAACTCCCGCGCGGGGATCACACGGCCGGTTTCGTCCAGCACGCGGATGAATGCCTCATAGAAGGCAACGCCGTGCGGGTCTCGTGCTTGCATGACGGGCTGGAACGCCAGGCGGCATTGCTGATGCTTGACAGCCTCGGTCGCCATTTGAACGGTCGAAGTATCTCGCGCGGCGACGGCCGAATTCAACGGGCTGTCCCCACCCTCTGGCAGATCTGCAAAGTCCTTTTTCCGCATCGACGCCGAATCCCCGTACGTGTCCGAAACCGGTCAGCACGTAGTTTCGGGTCGTACCGGTGAATTTGCGGTTAATGCGCGTCGGGAATCAGTCGGCGGGATCAGCGGGTCGTCTGGGCTGCGTGGCGCAATTCGACTACGGCGCCAATCACGGCGCCCAGGAAGCCTGTGCCCACCATAGCAACTCCAAGCATCATCACCGCCGGCGCAGGCTGCTGGCCAAGGGCGCTGAGCATCGCGATTACCAGGCCCAACAGACCGGTTGCGGTGAAGATGGCTGTAACGCGGGACATGGTGGAACTCCGACCGAACAAACTTGTCACTTGTCCGGATATGGAGCACGCGCGCCGGAATTCAAGCGCCCGCCCGGCAGACGCCGCCAGTCTCAGGCCTGTTTTGCCTGTTGGTTGGGCAGGTTTTCGTCAAATTGCTCGAAACCGGGCGTTCCGCGATCTTCGGGGTGGCGGGCCAGGTGCTTGGACTTGATCTGCTCGGAGCTGTCGCGGCTGCCGTCATGGCTGTAGCCCGGCGGGGCAAAGCAATAGGCCAGCCGCTGTTTCAGGGTCAGGCCCGGCTGGGTCGCGTCGCGCCAGATGGCCACCCATTCGTGAAAGGCCACCCGCAGCGGGTTGAAGGTGCCGATATTGTGCACCAGGCCATAGTCGACCCGGTCGTGCTCCTGCTCGGGGACGAAGGTGCCGAACAGCTTGTCCCAGATGATGAACACCCCGGCATAGTTGCAATCCAGATAGCGCGCGTTGCGGCCGTGGTGGGCGCGGTGATGGCTGGGGGTGTTCATGACCGCCTCGAACCAGCGGGGCATCTTGCCGATGGCTTCGGTGTGGATCCAGAACTGGTAGATCAGGTTCAAGCCGCCGCAGAACAGCACCATCGCCGGGTGGAAGCCCAGCAGGATCAACGGCGCGCGCACAACCATCATGAAGGTGAAGGTATAGGTCCAGGTTTGCCGCAGGGCGGTTGTCAGGTTGTAGTGCTGCGAGCTGTGGTGGTTTACATGGCTGGCCCAGACCCAGCGGATGCGATGCCCGAACCGGTGCACCCAGTAGTATCGCAGGTCATCCAGCACAAAGCACAGGATGATCACCGGGATCGATGTGCCCAGATCCAATGGCGTAATCTTCCACAGCCACATGAAGAACCCATAGGCGATGAAGCCCAGCAGGAATCCGGACGCGATGTTGCCCGCTCCCATGATCAGCGAGGTCACGGCGTCGCGGGTTTCATACCGCCCGCCACGGCCCTTCATGGCGATCCACAGAAATTCGGCCAGGATTGCGGCGATAAAGAACGGCACGGCCCATTGGACGACATCGGGAAAGCTGATCTGGTCGGTCATGCGGGCTCCAGCAGGTGGCGCCAGTGGCGGCGCTCGGTTTCATCAAGGCGGACGGTGACGCCGGGGGTGGCGAAGTCGTGGAACTGGACCTCGATGCCCTCGGGGTGGTCGATCCAGTCGAAATCGCGCAGGTGGCGGGCCACTGTATCGGCGCCAAAGGACCACAACAGGCCCGGCCCGGTCTCGGTGCGCAGCAATGCGGCGTGTCCGTCATGGGCCAGGGTGACGTCGATGATGGTGTCGTCGGGGAAATGGCGCAGCCATTCGGCGCGCGCGACATCGGCGCTCAGCACGCGCTGGCGCGATTTGCCCGTCAGATGCAGCAGTGCGGTGATGCCGGCAATGCCACCGACCACCAGAACCAGCAGGATTTCCAGCGGCATGATGTCCTCCCGCGGACAGAGTGCAAGCGGGGTCAGGCCCTGTCAAAGGTGGCGTTGCGTCAGGGGGTGTTGTGCGGCTCAAGCACTTCGTGCCGGACAACGCGCTCGACGAAGGGCACCAGCCCTTCGGGTCCCGAGGCGCGATCCTTGAGGTGAATGCAGATATCCGGCCGCCGCGCCGCGATGATGCCCACCAGTTCGCCGCGCACCTTGTCATCGAGGCCCGCGCCCATAATCGCGCAGGCGATGCGCGGTTCGGCGTCCAGTTGCCGCCGCACCTCGTCGGGATCATGCGCGCCCAGCCACCGGATCGGAAGATGCTCCAGTTGCCGCGCCACGTCGCCGATCACGTTGGGCAGCCGGCCGATCAGTAAAACCACCGGTTTCATCTCAGCCTCCTGTCTGTTGCCAATGAAAAACCGGCCCTGTCAGGCCGGTTCCAGTCTAGCACAAAAGGCCCGTCAGGTGGTCAGCTTTCGGGGTTCAGCAGGGCCGCGATGATCGCCTTGGCACTGTCCGAGTTCCATTCGGCATCGCCGATCAGCCGCGCGATTTCCTGGCCGTCGGGGTCGATGATTATGGTGATCGGAAGGCCGACGATGCCCATCTCGCGGGCGACGGCCTGCTTCGGGTCTTGGTGGCGGGGCAGGTTGGTGATGCCGTTTTCATCAAAGAACTTCTTGATCCCCGCGGGCGAGTTGCGCCCGGTGGCCAGCGTCAGAACCTCGAACTGGTCTCCGCCGAATTCCTCCTGCAACTCGGCGATCTGGGGCATCTCTTTTCGGCAGGGCGCGCACCAGGTGGCCCAAAAGTTCAGCAGAACGTATTTGCCGCGATAATCTGCCAGCGTGGCGGTGCCGCCGTCATCTTCCAGCAGGAATTCCGCGTCCGAGACCGGTTTCGGCTCGGAATGCAGGATCAGGCGTTTCAGGCTGCCGTCGCGCAGGTCGGCCAGGGCCTGCGTGTCGGCGGCCAAAGCGGCATTTGCACCCAGCGCAAGGGCCATATAAAGGGGGATCAGACGAAACAGGCGCATATCAACTCCGGGTTTTCCAGCATGACCGAACAATCCTCGAACCAGATGTGGGGCGGCCGCTTTGCCGCGGGACCAGACGCGATCATGGAGGCGATCAATGCCTCGATCGGGTTCGACCGACGGATGGCGGCCCAGGACATCGCGGGCTCGCGTGCCCATGCCGCCATGCTGGCCGCCACGGGCGTGATTAGTGATAGTGATGCCGAGGCCATTCGGGAAGGGCTGCTCACCGTTTTGTCAGAGATTGAACGTGGCGAGTTCCAGTTCTCGACCGCGCTGGAAGACATCCACATGAATGTCGAGGCGCGGCTGAAAGAGATCATCGGCGCGCCCGCAGGCCGCCTGCACACGGGCCGCAGCCGCAATGACCAGGTGGCGACCGATTTCAAACTGTGGGTCCGCGATCAGCTGGATGCCGCCGAATCCGGCCTGCTGGCCCTGATCCGCGCGCTTTTGGCGCAGGCCGAGGCCGGGGCCGATTGGGTCATGCCCGGATTCACCCACCTGCAGACCGCGCAGCCGGTGACCTGGGGCCACCACATGATGGCCTATGTCGAGATGTTCGGCCGCGACCTCAGCCGCGTGCGCGACGCGCGGGCGCGGATGAACGAATGCCCGCTGGGTGCTGCGGCGCTGGCCGGCACGTCCTTCCCGATCGACCGCCACATGACGGCGCGGGCGCTGGGCTTTGACCGGCCCGCCGCCAACTCGCTGGATGCGGTCAGCGACCGGGACTTCGCGCTGGAATTTTTGTCGGTGGCCTCGATCTGCGCGGTGCACCTGTCGCGCTTTGCCGAAGAACTGGTGATCTGGTCCTCGGCCCAGTTCCGCTTCGTCACCCTGTCCGACCGGTTCTCGACCGGCTCGTCGATCATGCCGCAGAAAAAGAACCCCGACGCAGCCGAACTGATCCGCGCCAAGGTGGGTCGGATCTTTGGCGCCAACACGGCGCTGATGATGGTGATGAAGGGCCTGCCGCTGGCCTATTCCAAGGACATGCAGGAAGACAAGGAACAGGTCTTTGACGCCGCCGACAACTGGATGCTGGCGCTGGCCGCGATGGAGGGCATGGTCAAGGACATGACCGCCAACCGCGACAGCCTGGCCGCTGCCGCCGGCTCGGGCTTTTCCACCGCGACCGATCTGGCCGACTGGTTGGTACGGGTGCTGGGCCTGCCCTTCCGTGATGCGCACCACGTCACCGGATCGCTGGTCGCCATGGCCGAAAAGAAGGGCTGCGACCTGCCCGATCTGACGCTCGAGGACATGCAATCGGTCCACGCGGGCATCACGCAGGATGTCCATTCTGTCCTTGGCGTGGATAATTCGGTAAACTCGCGCCAGTCCTATGGCGGTACGGCCCCGGACCAGGTCCGGGCGCAGATCGCCCGCTGGAAGGAGATGCTGGAATGACAATCTTGCGTGTGATTGCCCTGATCGGGGCCGCCTTCACCTTGGCGGCCTGCGGCGCTGACGGAGAGCCCGTCCAGCCGACCCTGAACGCCAATGTGGGCGTTTCGACCAGTGGCTCATATGTGAGCGGGGGCGTCGGCCTGCACCGAGGCCCCCTCAGCGTGTTTCTGGGGATCTGAACGCTCTGCGGTTGAAAGCGACGTGCCAGTCGCCATTTAGCAAGTGATCCAACAAATGAAGGCAGCGAAATGAAACCACTCGGCCTTATCCTGTCGCTTGCCTTACTGGCGGCGTGTGAGACCACGAATCCGCCGCGTTCGCAGCCAGTAGAAGAGCCCGCGCGCTCGGGGGCTGGAGTGTCCGTATCCGGATACGCGCGGGCCGGGGTGTCGACGAATTTCTGAATGAGCCGTTGATGCGTTCAGCCGGCCACTGGGTGCCCGCGCTGCCGCAGACACTCGATCAGAATGTCACGCCGGGTGTTGCGCATCTCGGCGGCTCCGGCGACGGCACCTGCCGCTGATCCCACTGCTGCGCCGGCTATGGCGCCTTCTGTGTTTCCGACCGTGTCGTCCGAAATGCCTGCCAGCGCGCCGATCCCGGCGCCTATCAAGGCCTGTGTCCGGGTTTCCGGGTTCCACAGGTCCTGGGACTTGGCCAATGCGCGGCACTGATCCAGATCAGCGGCGTAAGCCGGGCCCGGCTCGGCAGACAGGACGGGTTGGTGTTGGGCCCCGGTGCCGCTGCATGCGGCTGTGACCAGGGCCAGCGGCAAGACGGTCAATGTGAATCGTTCCTTGAACAGCATGAGTTGTCTTTCCTTGTCGGTATTCCGGCGGGACCCGGAGCCACTTCCTTTTGCTGTGGCTTCGGCCCCTATACGAGGGCGTGCCGGGCGGGTTCAGATGTGGCCCAGGCCACGATGAGCCAAGGCCACGATGTAGAAAGCCAGGATGAAATCCAGAATCTCGATCAGTCCCAGCATCAGCGGAATTGAGTCGGGTGATGTGGGGAAGACGTGACCCAGGTCCAACAGGACCACGAAGATGTATCCCCAGGCCGCCACGATGGCGCCCCAGCTTGCCGTTGCCGAACCGCGCAGCATGGCCACCGCCGACCCCACGGCCAGCAGGGCAAGCGCGATCAGAAAGGCGTTGAAACCCCAGAACACCGCTCCACCCAGTCCGGAAAAGTCGCGGGTCTCGATCGGGCCGCCGGGGACCAGCGTGACAAAGCTGGCAACGAGGACAAGCATCAGTTTGGCGGCTGTCGCCGTGGGTTGGGACGCCATAGGCCGCGTTGGGCCGGTGTTGATTTGTGACGAATGCACTATGACAGAATCCTTTTAATGACTTTCCGGTCATAAATGGAGATGGCGTTACTGACCGTCAAGTCATTAAAAGATTGAATTTGCGTGACGCCGCGTCCAATCTGCGTCAAGAGAGGCGCGCCGGAAGAAAATCGGGGGGCAAGATGCCGAAGATCGTCGATCGCGAAGAGATGCAGGGGCGGATATTGGATGCCGCCATGGCCTGCTTTCTGGGTCAGGGCTATCACGCCACCAAGATGCAGGACGTGGCCCATCAGGCCGGGATGGCCAAGGGCACGTTGTATCTGTATTTCCAAAGCAAGGAGGCTTTGCTTCTGGCGTTGCTGCAGCGGTATTTCGAGGATATCCGCGCTCGCATCAACGACATCCCGGCCCCGCAGACGCTGGACCAGTTCATGACCGGGCTACGTCTGTCCATGCCCGCTGACCGTCTGGCGGCGACGCGGCTGTTCTTTGACGTGCTGGGCCCCGGATTTCAGGACCCGCGCGCGGCCGAGATCATCGGCGGGTTCTTCGCCTGGCTTGCCGATCATTATGCTGCTCAGTTCGCCCCATTGATCCGCGCGGGTGAAATCCGCGGCGATCTCAGTGCGCAGGCCGCCGCGCAGGCGGTGACGGCGATGCTGGATGGATTGGTTATCCATCTGGCGATCTTCGGGGGCGATGAAAGCGACTTTGAGGCGCGGCGCGACGCGACCCTTTCGTTGCTTGAGGCCGGCTTGCGCGGATAAGCCGTTGTGCCCGACTTCTGTGCGGTTCGCACCGGATTGCATGCCCGCGATGCAAATCCCGTTGATCCACAGGCCTGTTTTGGTCTAAGCGCGCAGATATGGATCACTTTCTCTACCGCGATGGCGTGTTGTGCGCCGAGGACGTCCCGGTCGCCGAGATCGCGGCTGCGGTCGGCACGCCGTTCTATGTCTATTCCACGGCGACGCTGCTGCGGCACTACAACCTGTTCGACGAGGCGTTGGCAGGTACCGACCACGTGGTCTGTTATGCAATGAAGGCCGCCAGCAACCAGGCTATTCTGAAAACGCTGGCGCAGGCGGGCGCGGGGATGGACGTGGTTTCGGGCGGCGAGTACCTGCGGGCCAGGGCAGCGGGTGTGCCGGGCGAAAAGATCGTGTTCTCGGGCGTCGGCAAAACCGCTGAGGAAATCCGCATCGCACTGACGGGTGGGATTCGCCAGTTCAACGTCGAATCCGAGCCCGAGATGGAGGTGATAAACGCCGTCGCGCAGGAACTGGGCGTGATCGCGCCGATCACCGTTCGCGTGAATCCGGACGTCGACGCCAAGACGCACGCCAAGATCGCAACGGGCAAATCCGAAAACAAATTCGGCATCCCGATCGCCCGCGCACCCGAGGTCTATGCCCATGCGGCCAGCCTGCCCGGCCTGAAAGTGGTGGGCATCGACGTGCATATCGGCTCGCAACTGACCGATCTGGAGCCGTTCCGCCTGGCCTACTCCAAAGTCGCCGAGCTGACCGAACAGCTGCGCGCACAGGGCCACGACATTCACCGTCTGGACCTGGGCGGTGGGCTGGGCATCCCCTATGCCCGCTCGAACGAAGCACCGCCGCTGCCGTTGGAATACGGTGCAATGATCAAGGAAACACTGGGCCATCTGGGCTGCGAGATCGAGATCGAGCCGGGCCGTCTGATCGCGGGCAACGCGGGGCTGATGGTGTCAAAGGTGATCTATGTGAAGTCGGGCGAAGGGCGCGATTTCCTGATCCTCGACGGGGCGATGAACGATCTGATCCGCCCGGCCATGTACGACGCCTATCATGACATCGTTCCCGTCATCGAGCCCGCGCCGGGGGTCGAACAACGCCCCTATGACATTGTCGGGCCGGTCTGCGAGACCGGGGATACTTTTGCGAAACAAAGGGCGATGCCACCGCTGAACCCGGGGGATCTGGTCGCATTTCGCAGCGCCGGCGCCTATGGCGCGGTTATGTCCAGTGAATACAACACCCGGCCCCTGATCCCCGAAGTTCTGGTTCATGGCGATCAATTCGCGGTTATTCGTGAACGGCCAACCTTTGACGAAATCATAAACCGCGATACCATACCTGAGTGGCTGTGACGCGATAACCGCGCGGGCCCGACCCGGAGGCCTGACGTGACCGACACTCGCAACCTGCCGATCCCCAGACTGTCCCTGTTGCTGACGCGCACGGGGATGCTGGCCGAGCAGGTGATGCGCGCTTTTTGGCCGTTCCTGTCGATTGCGGCCCTGATCATGGCGGCCTTGCTGCTGGGCCTCCACGACCTCGTCGGCGTTGAAACAGTCTGGATCATCGGAGCCGCATCCATTCTGGCGTTTACGGTTGCATTGGTCTGGGGCGCGCGGAGGTTTCGGTTCCCTACCCGCACGCAGGCGCTTGTCCGGCTGGACGAGACACTGCCGGGCCGTCCCATTCAGGCGTTGCTGGACGATCAGGCCATCGGGGCGATGGACGAAGATTCGCGCGCTTTGTGGCAGGCCCATCAGGCGCGCATGGCCGCCCGCGCCGCGCAGGCAGGACCGGTCAAGCCTGACCTGAACCTTGCCGCTCGTGACCCCTACGCGCTGCGCTATGCGGCGCTTTTGGCGCTGGTGGTCGGATTGCTGTTCGGATCGTTCTGGAAAGTTGGATCGGTCGCCCAGATGACACCCGGCACGGCCGTAGCCGGCCAAGGCCCCAGCTGGGAAGGCTGGGTCGAGCCACCTCGCTATACCGGCCTGCCGACGCTGTATCTGGCCGATCAATCCGGTCCGACGCTGACAGTGCCACAAGGCAGCCGCGTCACTTTGCGCTTCTATGGCGAGGTCGGCGCGCACAGCTTGACCGAAACCAGTTCCTCCGCTTCCACCACGACAGCAACCGATCCGGATCAGGAGTTTGTCGTCGAGCGTTCGGGCCGATTGTCGATCGAGGGCCCTGCAGGACGTGACTGGGGTGTCGAGGTCATTGTGGACGCGCCGCCGGTAATCGCCGTGGCCGAACCCGCCACCGCCGAGGCTGGTGGCCAGATGAAACTGCCGTTCTCGGCGCGTGACGATTATGGCATCCTGTCAGGCACCGCGTTGATCGAGTTGGACCTGTCTGCGGTCGATCGTCGCCATGGTCTGGCCGTTGAGCCCGAACCTCGCGACGCGGTCACCGTCGACCTGCCCATGCCGATCGCTGGTGACCGGAGCGATTTCACGGAAGATCTGATCGAGGACTTTTCGGAACACCCTTGGGCGCACCTGCCGGTCAAGATTACCCTTTCGGCCGTCGATGCCGCTGATCAGGTGTCGGAGTCGGATGTCTACCGAACCGACCTTCCTGCCCGCCGGTTCTTTGATCCGCTGGCTGCGGCGGTGATTGAACAGCGCCGCGATCTGCTGTGGTCGCGCGACAATGCCAAAAGGGTGGCTCAGCTATTGCGGGCTGTTTCGCACCGGCCCGAGGATGTCTTCCGTTCGGAAACCGCATATCTGCGACTGCGCTACATTCTACGCCGGTTGGAAACCTTTACGGAATTCGGCCTGGGCCCCGAACAGCAGACCGAGATCGCGCAAGCCTTGTGGGATCTGGCCATCCTGATCGAAGAAGGCACGCTCGCCGATGCGCTGGAGCGGATGCGTCGCGCTCAAGAACGTCTGACCGAAGCGATGCAGAACGGTGCCAGCGATGAGGAGATCGCCGAGTTGATGCAGGAACTGCGTGAAGCGACCGACGAGTATCTTCGTCAGCTGCAGCGGCTGGCGCAGGAAAACCCGGACGGCCAGCAGGGCCAGCAGAACCAATCCGGTGAATCCATGCAGATGACGCAGGATGACCTTCAGCGGATGATGGACCGGATCCAGGAACTGATGGAGCAGGGCCGCATGGCCGAGGCCCAGCAGGCGCTGGAGGAGTTCCAGCAGATGATGGAAAACATGCGGGTGACCCAGGGCCAGGGACAGGGGCAACAATCCGAAGGCCAGCAGGCCATGGAAGGATTGGCCGAAACCCTGCGTGAGCAGCAGGGCCTGAGCGACGAGGCCTTCCGTGACTTGCAGGAGCAATTCAATCCCGGCGCGCAGGCCGGTGAAAGCCAGGGCAATGAAGGCCGCTCGGGCGGTCAGGGGCGCGGCCAGAGCCATGAGGGTCAGGGCGGCCAGGGCCAAGGATCGGATCAGGCGGGCGAAGGCCAGCAAGGGCAAGGGACTCTGGCTGACCGCCAACAGGCGCTGCGCGATGAACTGAATCGCCAGCAGCAGAACCTGCCGGGCGCCGGAACACCCGAAGGCGACGCCGCACGCGAGTCGCTGGGGCGTGCAGGTCGTGCCATGGATGAGGCCGAAGATGCCCTGCGGAGCGACGACCTTGCCGAAGCGATCGACCGCCAGTCCGAAGCAATGGAAGCGTTGCGCGAAGGGATGCGCGAGCTGGGTGAGGCCATGGCCCAGAACCAGCAGAACCAGCCCGGTCAGGGTACGCAGGAAGGCGACATGCAGGCCAACAACCGCGATCCGCTGGGTCGGAATCCGGGCGCTGCGGGCTCGATCTCGACCGAGGAGAACCTGCTGCAGGGGGATGATGTGTACCGCCGTGCCCGCGAGTTGCTGGATGAAATCCGTCGCCGCACGGGCGAAACCGACAGGCCCAGGATCGAACTGGAATACCTCAAAAGGTTGCTCGAGCGGTTCTGACCGGCAGAGTTACTCGGTCGCGGAGCCAGCCTGCGATTCCAGCCAGATCCGGGCCTGATCGACCATCGAGACATACGACTGCAACACAGGCTCGGCCTGGGGAACTGCCTCGCTGATCTGGCGGGCGTTGCCGTAGATCAGGAATAGGATGACCCCGGTGATCAGGATCAGCGCAAAGCCCCGCAGGAACCCGCCCGATTTCCGCGGTGGGGCTTCGGCGGGCTCTGCCGCGGTCGGGGCGTCGTCGCTGCGCAAAGTCGAATTGATGCTGTCCACATCCGGCAGCGCCTCTTTCTGACCGGTTCCCGAGGCGGTTTCGGTCGCCGCAGGAGGTTTGGGCTTGGGGGCCGGTTCCGGCTGCTGATCCAGGCCCAGATCCGGCTGGCTTTCCAGGCCGGACCCTTCCTTGGCGCGCAGTTCGGCCTCACGCGCGGCTTCCTCTCGCAGGATTGTCGCAACGGCCGGATCGACGTTGCCGGTCGGAGCGGCTGGCCGGGCTTCGTCCGTGGGTTCGGGATCGGGCTGTTCGGCTTCGACCTGTTCGTCTTCTGCCTGCTCCGGTTCCGGCGCAGCAGCTTCGGCGGCCGGCGGCTCAGACGTATCCGAGGGCGCGCTTTCGGCCGGCCCATCATCGGTTTCGGCCGCGACAGGCTCAGCCTCCGGGTGTTTGGGTTGGAACCAGGTCTGCTCGCAGCTCGAGCATTGCACGTCTCGGCCTTCTTCCGGAATGACCTCATCCGGAACCTCGTACTGGGCATTACAGTTCGGGCATGTTAGTCGCATACTGCCTCCCCGGCCGCCAGCGGCCTGTCGTCGTTTTTCCAAGAATGATAATCCGTTAAGGCGAAACAGCAAAGCGCGTTTTCGGTCCGGTGGATCAGGTGTCGCCAATTGGACTCGGTGCAGGCATTGAAACCGTGGTCGTGCTCGGGCAAGAAGGGCGCAAGCAATATTGAGGGCAGGCGTGATCGAGCTTGAAAATGTCAGCTACAGCTATGGCGGCGGTGAACTTCTGAGCAATGTCTCGGTCCAGTTGCAGCCGGGGTCGTTCCATTTTCTGACCGGCCCGTCCGGAGCGGGCAAAACGACCCTGTTGAAACTCTGCTATGGCGCGTTGCTGGCCAGTTCGGGGCGGATCAGCGCCTTTGACCAGGACATTGCCCGACTGGACCGGGACCAGATGGCCCTGCTGCGCCGCCGCATCGGTGTCGTTCATCAGGACTGCCGGTTTCTGGACCACATGACTCTGGCTGAGAATGTCGCCCTGCCACTGATGGTGTCGGGACGCTCTGTCGAGTCCGAGCAGGAAGATCTGACCGAACTCCTGTCCTGGGTCGGTCTTGGTGGCCGCCTGGACGCACTTCCGCCGGAGCTTTCGGGCGGCGAGCGGCAACGGGCTGCACTGGCGCGGGCGGTCATCCTGTCACCGGACGTGGTGTTGGCCGACGAACCCACCGGCAACGTCGACTGGGAGATGTCCCAGCGTCTGCTGCGTCTGCTGATCGAGCTGAACCACATGGGAAAGACCGTTGTGATCGCCACCCACGATCTGAGCTTGATCCGGGCGGCCAAAAGCCAGGTGCAGGCCCGGGTTCTTCGGATCTCACAGCGGCGGCTACAACTGGCGGGGGCGGATCTATGATTGCCGATGACATTCGCGCCCTGCTGCGCCGGGACGCCCGGGCCGACCGCGTGGTGCCGCCAACCGGATTTACGGCGCACCTGACCCTTTTCGTGTCAGGTGCGATGGCCTTTCTGACAGTATTCGCGCTGGCTCTGTCGCTGGCCTCGGGCCGGTTGGCCGATCGCTGGGCCTCGGAATTGGCCGGAGCAGCCACTCTGCGGATCAATGCGCCTGCTGAACAGCGTGCCGCGCAGACCGAGGCCGCTCTGGAGGTTCTGAAACAGACCTCAGGCGTGGCCTCGGCCCGCGCGCTCAGTGCCGAAGAACAGGCCGCGCTGCTGGCCCCCTGGTTCGGGCCCGATCTGCCGCTGGACACGCTGCCGGTGCCGCAGCTCATCGAAATCATCGAGGGCGAACCGGGGTTGGACACGATGGGCCTGCGCCTTCGGCTGGCGGCCGAGGTGCCAGGCGCGGTTCTGGATGACCATTCCCGCTGGCGCGAGCCGCTGGTCGATGCAGCCACCTCGTTGCGGCGGTTGGGCTGGATCTCGATCCTGCTGATCGGCGGGGCCACGGCGGCGATGATCACGCTTGCGGCCAATGCCTCGCTTGCGGCCAACGCCCAGATCATCGAGGTGCTGCGTCAGGTCGGTGCACGCGACCGTTTCATCGCCGGTGCTTTCGTGCGGCGCTTCACCTGGCGCGCGTTTTTCGGTGCCGTGGTGGGGACGGTTCTGGGCCTGACCGGGGTGCTGCTGCTGCCCGAGGCATCGGATGCGGGTGGTTTCCTGACGGGCCTTGGATTCCAGAGCGCCGACTGGTTGTTGCCCGCTGTGATCCCCGTTTTGGGCGCAGCCGTGGCCTTTGCCGCCACATGGTTGGCGGCCCGTCGCAAATTGAAGGAGCTTTCGTGATGGCAATGGCGGTCCAATGGGTGCGCTCGCTGATCTTCATGGTCACGATCTACGCATGGATGGCGGTTCTGGGCCTGGTGTTCGCGCCCTATGCGCTGTTCTCCAAGCGCGGGGCGCTGCGCGCCTGCAAGACCTATGCGCGCACGACCATATGGCTGGCGCGCTGGATGGTGGGCATTCGCGGCGAGGTGCGCGGCAACGTGCCCACGGGTGAGGTGGTCATCGCCGCCAAGCACCAATCCTTCTTCGACATCATTCTGATCTTTGACGCGATCCCCCATGGCAAGTTCATCATGAAGCGCGAACTGCTGTGGACCCCGATCATCGGCATGTATGCCCGTCGTCTGGGCTGTATCCCGGTCAATCGCGGCAAGCGAGGCGCGGCGGTGGCCAAGATGGTCAAGGACGTTTCCAAAGAGTTTACCGAGCCCGGGCAACTGGTGATCTATCCGCAGGGCACCCGCGTGGCGCCGGGGGTCTACAAGCCCTACAAGGTCGGCACCGCCGTACTGTACGAGGGGCTGGGCTTCCCCTGCGTGCCGGCGGCCACCAATGTCGGTGTCTTCTGGCCCCGGTCGGGGATTCTGCGCAAACCGGGCCATGCGATCGTCGAATTCCTTGATCCGATTGAACCGGGCGTTGATCGCGACTCGTTCCTGGCCCGGCTGGAAGAGGTGATCGAGACGCGTTCGAACGCGCTTATGCGCGAAGTGGGGTTTGATCCGGATGCAGTACATCAATGACATCACCGCGCTCGAGGCGCTGTACGGCACGCCCGGCGCGGCCTCGATGCGGAAGGTTGCGCGGCGACTGACGCCGCTCTACCGCAAATGGATCATGGCGTCGCGGCTGTGCGTGCTGTCCACGGTAGGGCCCGAAGGGGTGGATGGCAGCCCCCGGGGCGATGACGGCCCGGTGGTCATGGAACTGGACCCCGGTACCCTGGCCTTGCCCGACTGGCGCGGCAACAACCGCCTGGACAGCCTGCGCAACATCGTGCGCGATCCGCGTGTGGCGCTGATGTTCATGGTGCCCGGCTCGAACAACGTGGTGCGGGTGAACGGTACCGCCCGGTTGACGGCCGACGCCGACCTGCGCGCCCGGTTCGAGAAAAAGGGCAAGCAACCGGCCACGGTGATCGTTATCGAAATCGGGGAAATCTACACGCAATGCGCCCGCGCGCTGATGCGGGCCGAAACCTGGACCGGCGGCGATCTCAGCGCCGGGTTGCCGACGGTGGGCGAGATTCTGGCCGAGGTGTCGCAGGGCGAAGAAGGCGGCGCACGCTATGATCGCGAATGGCGCGCGCGCGCCGCAAAGACGATGTGGTGATCACGCTGCCGCCGCGCCCAGCCGGGTGACCCGCGCGATCCATTTCTGAACGCTGTCCTGCTTGGGGTAGCTGGCACCGGAAAACCAGGTGAACCGCGTCGGCTTGAACCCGACGAACCCCAGAACCTGCCCGCGCATCTGGTGAATCAATGCCCTGCGGTAAACCAACCGCATGAACCAGCCCGGCGTGTCCGAGGTGATGATGACGCGCGCCGTTCGGCCGTCGAGCATCGGTGCCGGGAATCCCAGTTTGTTGGGATTGCGGGTGTCGAACGTGCGGCCCGGGATGAACATCCGATCGATCAGCCCCTTGAGCTTGGCGGGCAGGCCGCCCCACCACATGGGCGTCGTCAGAACCAGGTGATCGCTCCATTCGAAATCCTGCAGAACCTGTTCCAGAACCGGCTCCAGCGGTTTGAAATCATGATAGTTGCCCTGTCCGAAATCGAAATCGAACTCCAGCTCGCTGAGGTGGACGATCTTTACGTCATGGCCCTTGGCGCGGGCGGCTTCGGCATAGGTGTCGGCAAAGGTGCGCGACAGGCTGCTTTCGGCGGGGTGACCGTCGAGGATGAGGATTTTCTTGGGCTGCATCGGGGTTCTCCTAAAATTGACCACGGTCAGTTTATAGAATCAAAAATTGACCACGGTCAATATTAAATTTGACCACGGTCAAAAAACATGCGAACAAGCCTCATGCAGAAGACGATTCAGAAACGAACCCTGAAGACCCGCGCCAAGCTGCTGCAGGCGGCGGCGGACGTGGTGCAGAAGAACGGATACCAGGCGTTGCGCGTGGAAGAGGTGGTACAGGCCGCCGGCGTGGCCAAGGGCACCTTCTTTGCCCATTTCCACGACAAGGACGCGCTGATGGAGATATTGATCGGCGAAAAACTGGACGCCTGTCTGGATCAGGCGCAGGCGGCGGAACCGCCGAAAACCGTGCCCCAGATCATCGAGGCTCTGGCCCCGGTGCATGATTTCATGATGTCGGAACGCTACGTGTTCGACCTGCTGATCCGCTATTCCGGTGCCGCCGCGATCTCTGAAATCGGGCCGATCGCCTATTGCTTCGAGAAATACTTCCGGATCGTGATGATGTGGCTGGATCAGGCCGAGGTTAGACAGGACGTGTCGACTGACCTGCTGGCCGAGGGCGTGCAGGCCTTTGCCATCCAGGCCATGTCACTGAAATTCTGCGCCCTGCATTCGGCGACCACATTCACCGACCGGCTGGAAACCTATCTGCGGGCGTGGCTGACTCCGGCGGCCTGACCGCCGGAGCCGAACTCATCAGGCGTGGATCGGACCATCGCCGCAGGCCAGCGCCGCTTCGCGCACGGCCTCGGAATAGGTCGGGTGCGCGTGGCAGGTCAGCGCCAGATCCTCGGCCGAGGCGCCGAACTCCATCGCAACGCAGACCTCGTGGATCAGGTCGCCCGCGCCGGGGCCGATGATGTGGCAGCCCAGGATGCGGTCGGTCTCCTTGTCGGCCAGGATCTTTACGAACCCGTCGGCAGCAAAGTTCGCCTTGGCGCGGCCATTGCCCATGAAGCTGAACTTGCCCACCTTGTAGGCGCGGCCCTGCTCCTTGAGGGTGGCTTCGGTCTCGCCGACATTGGCGACCTCGGGCCAGGTGTAGATCACGCCCGGAATGACGCCATAGTTCACGTGCCCATGCTTGCCCGCGACCACTTCGGCGGCGGCCATGCCTTCGTCCTCGGCCTTGTGGGCCAGCATCGGGCCTTCGATCACGTCGCCGATGGCGTAGATGCCCGGCACGTTGGTCTGCCAGTCCTTGCCGACCTTGATCTGGCCGCGCGGAGTCAGCTCGACCCCCAGCGCCTCCAGACCCAGCCCGTCATGGAACGGCTTGCGCCCGGTGGCGACCAGAACGGTGTCGGCCTCGATCATGTGCTCGCTGTCATCCTTGCGCAGCTTGTAGGTCACCTTGGCCTTGGTCTTGGTGGCCTCGGTCTTTTGCACGGCGGCGCCCATGACGAAGTTCAGGCCCTGTTTTTTCAGGATGCGCTGGAAGGTCTTCTGCACCTCGGGGTCCATGCCCGGGGTGATGACGTCCAGATATTCGATCACCGTCACCTCGGCGCCCAGACGCTGATAGACCGAGCCCAGTTCCAGCCCGATCACGCCTGCGCCGATCACCACCAGCTTTTTCGGGATCTTGCCCAGCTCCAGCGCGCCGGTCGAGGTCACGACGACCTTTTCGTCGACCTCGACGCCGGGCAGCGACGCCGCCTCGGAGCCGGAGGCGATGATGATGTTCTTGGCCTCATGCACCTCATCACCGACCTTGACCTTGCCCGCCGCCGGGATCGAGCCCCAGCCCTTGAGCCAGTCGATCTTGTTCTTCTTGAACAGGAACTCGACGCCTTTGGTGTTGGTGTCGATCACGTCTTGCTTGTAGGCCAGCATCTGTTTCCAGTCGACCGAGGGGCTTTTGCCCTTGAGGCCCATCTTGGCAAAATTGTGCTCGGCCTCGTGCAGCTGATGGCTGGCATGCAGCAGCGCCTTGGACGGAATGCAGCCCACGTTCAGACAGGTGCCGCCCAGCGTCTCGCGCCCTTCGACGACGGCGGTTTTCAGGCCCAGCTGCGCGCAGCGGATGGCGCAGACATAGCCGCCGGGACCGGCGCCGATTACGATGACGTCATAGTTAGCCATTTTGTTCTCCCAAATCCGCGGAGTGTTCCTTTTGAAAAGGCGACCCACGGGGTGGATCGCCTGGGTGCCTGTTCAGACGGGTGTCAGAACCTTCACCTGAATATGTGCGACGCCGCCACGTTCATGGTGCATGGCCAGCTCTTCCGATTCGATGAAGCTCTGGGCCCGGTCCAGATCGGTAATCTCGAACAGGGCAACCGCATGATCGCGCTGTTCGGGGTCTTTCCAGACGTGCAGATCGACAATCCCGGCCGCCTTGCGCATCGGCTTGTCCTCGCGGAACACCTTCAGCCAGGCGTCGAAATCGGCCACGTCTGCCTGCCAGAGTACGTGCGTCGCCATGATCACAGATCCATCAGCAGACGGCGCGGGTCTTCCAGCGCCTCTTTCACGCGCACCAGGAAGGTGACCGCGCCCTTGCCGTCGACGATGCGGTGGTCATAGGACAGCGCCAGATACATCATCGGACGGATCTTGATCTCGCCACTGATGACCATCGGACGTTCCTGAATCTTGTGCATGCCCAGAATGCCCGACTGCGGGGGATTCAGGATCGGAGAGGACATCAGCGAGCCATAGACGCCGCCATTCGAGATGGTGAAGGTGCCGCCCTGCATTTCGGCCATGCTCAGCTTGCCGTCACGGGCGCGTTTGCCCTTCTCGGCGATGGCTTTCTCGATCTCGGCGAACGACATGCGGTCCGCATCGCGGATCACCGGAACCACGAGGCCCTGCGGAGTGCCGGCGGCCACGCCCATGTGGACGTAGTTCTTGTAGACGATGTCATTGCCGTCGATCTCGGCATTGACCTCGGGCACCTCTTTCAGGGCGTGGCAGCAGGCCTTGGTGAAGAAGGACATAAAGCCCAGGCGCACCCCGTGCTTCTTCTCGAACTGTTCCTTGTACTGATTGCGGAGGGCCATCACCTCGGTCATGTCCACCTCGTTGTAGGTGGTCAGGATCGCGGCAGTGTTCTGCGCGTCCTTCAAACGCTTGGCGATGGTCTCGCGCAGGCGCGTCATGCGCACGCGTTCCTCGCGGGCGGCGTCCTCGGCGGCGACGGGCGCGCGCGGGGCTGCGGCCGGTGCCGGTGCCGCCGCGGCAGGGGCAGCGGCGGTTGCGACGGCGCGGGCCACGTCTTCCTTCATGATGCGACCATCGCGGCCGGTGCCGGTGACCTGATCGGCAGACAGGCCGGCTTCGGCCATGGCCTTTTCGGCCGACGGCGCATTGGCCACGTCCTTGCCGGTTGCGGCTGCTGCGGGGGCAGGGGCTGCCGCGGCTTGCGCAGCCGGTGCGGCACCTGCTTCAGCGCCCGAGATCACGGCAAGCTTGGCGGTCGCGTCGACCGTCGCGCCCTCGGGGGCCACGATCTCCGCGAGTACACCCGCAGCCGGAGCCGGGACCTCAACCGAGACCTTGTCGGTCTCCAACTCGCACAGCATTTCGTCCTGTGCGACGGTATCGCCGACCTTCTTGAACCAGGTCGATACTGTCGCTTCGGTGACGGACTCACCCAGTGTCGGAACCATCACGTCGACGCTGCCGCCCGAGGCCGCAGGTGCCGCTGCCGGCGCGGCTTCAGCTTTTGGAGCGGGGGCCGCACCCTCACCGGCCTGGATCGTTGCCAACAGCGCATCAACGCCGACCGTCTCACCTTCGGCGGCTACGATCTCGCCCATCACGCCGGTTGCGGGCGACGGAACCTCGACGGTGACCTTGTCCGTCTCAAGCTCGCACAGCATCTCATCCACGGCGACGGCATCGCCGGGTTTCTTGAACCAGGTTGCGACCGTGGCTTCGGTGACGGACTCGCCCAGCGTGGGAACACGAACTTCAATCGTCATCGTTAATTATCCTTCAATGGTCAGCGCTTCGTTCACCAGCGCTTCTTGTTGGGCTTTGTGTTGGCTGGCCAGACCCGTCGCGGGCGAGGCCGAGGTGGCGCGGCCGGCATAGATCGGCCGGGTATGCTTGGCGCCGATGCGGGACAGGACCCATTCGATATTGGGTTCAATGAATCCCCAGGCACCCTGGTTCTTGGGCTCTTCCTGGCACCAGACCATCTCGGCCTGTTTGAACCGCTCAAGCTCGTTGATCAGCGAATGGGCCGGGAACGGATAGTATTGCTCGATCCGCAGCAGATAGACGTCGTCGATCCCGCGCGCATCGCGTTCTTCAAGCAGGTCGTAGTAGACCTTGCCCGAACACATCACCACGCGCTTGATCTTGTCGTCGGGCACCAGCTGGGTGTCCGAGTTGCCTTTTTGCGCGTCGTCCCACAGCACCCGGTGGAAGCTGGACCCGGTGGTGAAGTCCTCGGCATTGCTGATCGCCAGCTTGTGGCGCAGCAATGATTTGGGCGTCATTAGGATCAGCGGCTTGCGGAAAGTGCGGTGCAGCTGACGGCGCAGGATGTGGAAATAGTTCGCAGGCGTGGTGCAGTTGGCGACGATCCAGTTGTCCTGGCCGCACATCTGCAGGAACCGCTCCAGTCGCGCCGACGAGTGCTCGGGGCCTTGCCCCTCGAACCCGTGCGGCAGCAGGCAGACCAGACCGGACATGCGCAACCATTTGCTTTCGCCCGAGCTAATGAACTGGTCGAACATGATCTGCGCGCCGTTGGCGAAATCGCCGAACTGGGCCTCCCACAGAACCAGCGCGTTGGGCTCGGCCAGCGAATAGCCGTATTCGAAGCCCAGCACCGCGTACTCCGACAGCATCGAGTCGATCACTTCGTACTGCGACTGTCCGGCGCGGATGTGGTTCAGGGGATAGTAGCGCTCCTCGGTCTCCTGGTTGATGAAGCCCGAGTGGCGTTGGCTGAAAGTGCCGCGGGTAGCGTCCTGCCCCGACAGGCGTACCGGATAGCCCTCGGTCAGCAAAGACCCGAAGGCCAGCGCCTCGCCGGTGGCCCAGTCAAATCCCTGACCGGTTTCGAACATCTGTTTCTTGTGTTCAAGAAGGCGGCCCACCGTCTTGTGCAGTGCAAAGCCATCGGGCACCGTCACCAGCGCCTTGCCGACCTCGGCCAGCGTATCCGGCGTGATTGCGGTGTCGCCGCGGACATATTCTTCCTTGTTCTTGTCCAGATGCGACCACCGGCCATCCAGCCAGTCGGCCTTGTTGGGTTTGTAGTCCTTACCGGCCTCGAACTCGTCGTTCAGATGCGCCTGGAAGGCGGCCTTCATGTCCTCGATCTCACCCTCAGGGATCAGACCGTCCTTGACCAGCCGCTCGGTGTACAGCGACAGCGTGGTTTTGTGGGTCTTGATCTTCTTGTACATGATCGGGTTGGTGAACATGGGCTCATCGCCCTCGTTGTGACCGAACCGGCGGTAGCAGAAGATGTCGATGACCACGTCCTTGTGGAACTTCTGGCGGAACTCGGTCGCGACCTTGGCCGCGTGTACCACCGCCTCGGGGTCGTCGCCGTTCACGTGGAAGATCGGCGCCTCGACCATCAGCGCGATATCGGTCGGGTACGGGCTCGACCGCGAGAAATGCGGCGCGGTGGTAAAGCCGATCTGATTGTTCACCACGATATGCATGGTGCCGCCGGTCTTGTGACCGCGCAGACCAGACAGGCCAAAGCCTTCGGCCACGACACCCTGGCCGGCAAAAGCCGCGTCGCCGTGGAGAAGAATGCCCATGACCTTGCTGCGATCGGTGTCGCCAAGCTGGTCCTGCTTGGCGCGGACCTTGCCAAGAACAACCGGGTTCACGGCTTCGAGGTGGGACGGGTTCGCCGTCAGCGACAGGTGCACGGTGTTGCCGTCGAACTCACGGTCGCTGGACGCACCGAGGTGATATTTCACGTCGCCCGACCCATCCACGTCCTCGGGCTTGAAGCTACCGCCCTGGAACTCGTTGAAGATGGCGCGGTAGGGTTTGCCCATCACGTTGGCCAGGATGTTCAGACGTCCGCGGTGCGGCATGCCGATCACGATATCGCTCAGGCCCAGGGCGCCGCCACGCTTGATGATCTGTTCCATCGCGGGGATCAGCGCCTCGCCCCCGTCCAGACCGAACCGCTTGGTGCCCATGTATTTCACATGCAGGAACTTCTCAAAGCCCTCGGCCTCGACCATCTTGTTCAGGATCGCCTTGCGGCCTTCCCGCGTGAACGAGATTTCCTTGCCATAACCTTCGATCCGCTCTTTCAGCCAGGCGGCCTCCTCGGGGTTCGAGATGTGCATGTACTGCAGCGCGAAAGTGCCGCAATAGGTGCGCTTCACGATCTCGACGATCTGGCGCATGCTGGCCATCTGCAGACCCAGCACGTTGTCGATAAAGATCGGCCGGTCCATGTCGGCATCGGTAAAGCCATAGGTCTTGGGGTCCAACTCGGGATGGTTGGTCGCGGCGCGCATGCCAAGCGGGTCCAGATCAGCGGCCAGGTGACCCCGGATCCGATAGGCCCGGATCAGCATCAGCGCGCGGATCGAATCCAGCACGGCGCGCTTGATCTGTTCGTCGCTGACATCAACCCCTGCCTTGGCGGCCTTTTCCTTGATCTTGTTGCCAGCTGCCTTGGCGTCGACCTCGATCCACTCGCCGGTCAGGGCGCCGGTCAGGTCATCATTCGGCATCGGTGGCCAGTCGGGGCGCGCCCACGACGGCCCTTCGGCCTCTTTCTGGACGTCCGGTGCCGCGTCTCCCATCTGCCGGAAAAACTCGGCCCAGGCCGCATCGATCGCGCCGGGATCCTTTGTGTACTGGGCGTATAGCTGCTCCAGGTACTCGGCATTGTGCCCCTGCATGAAGCTCGAGGCATGGAAGGCAGAATTGGGCGAGTGTTCGGTCATTGGGTTACCTCATATGGGTTGGGACCGTATTTGTTGGTGCCTGGCTGGCTGGGGCGGGACAGCCACCACAGAACCAGGAGGGGCGACACCAGAAGAACAAGCAGTGTCGGAATGACGATCAGCAGCGTGGCGCGCGTGAACAGGATGTCGAGGCTTCCGCCATGCTGGAAGCTTGAGGCGAGGCCGATGCCGAAGACCAGAACGGCAAAAGCCCCAAGGATCAAAAGGATCGGCAGCAGCGCGTAGAGACCGTTGCGCCCGGTGTCATGCATGCGCCGCCACGCCACGGCCAGATGCGGAAAGAACACGATCAGTGACACGATGCTCTGCACCGGCTGGCTGGATGTTGCGGTCACCTCGACCGAGCCTTCGGATTGCACGGTCGTGACCTGCCCGAAGAAATGCCAGTCGATCACCGTGGCGATTGCGCTCCAGACCAGAATGAACAGAAAAAAATACCAATACTCGGGGCGAGAGGCCCGCCCCGAGAATGTGAAGTATTTGGAGAAACACGTTTTGACGGCTTCGTTGAAGGTCATGTGTTTCGCTCCGCTGAGGCCAGCCCACGCAAGGGGCCGGCGGTTTACTTGCCGATTGCTTCCAGCACAGCCTCACCCAGCTGCGCCGGGCTTTCGGCCACGACGATGCCGGCGCTGCGCATGGCTTCGATCTTGTCCTCGGCACCTCCTTTGCCGCCGGCAACAATCGCGCCCGCGTGGCCCATGCGGCGGCCCGGAGGCGCCGTGCGGCCGGCGATGAAACCGGCAACGGGCTTCTTGCGGCCCCTCTTGGCCTCATCCGCCAGGAACTGCGCGGCTTCTTCCTCAGCCGAGCCGCCGATCTCGCCGATCATGATGATCGACTCGGTCTCGTCATCGGCCAGGAACCATTCCAGCACGTCGATATGCTCGGTGCCTTTGATCGGGTCGCCGCCTATGCCCACGCAGGTGGACTGGCCCAGACCCACATCGGTGGTCTGCTTGACCGCCTCATAGGTCAGGGTGCCGGAACGCGACACGACGCCGACCGAGCCACGCTTGTGGATGTGGCCGGGCATGATGCCGATTTTGCAGGCGTCGGGCGTGATGACGCCGGGACAGTTCGGGCCGATCAGGCGCGATTTGCTGCCTTCCAGCGCGCGCTTCACCTTCATCATGTCCAGAACCGGGATGCCTTCGGTGATGCAGACGATCACTTCCATCTCGGCGTCGATGGCTTCGAGGATCGAATCCGCGGCAAACGGAGGCGGCACATAGATCACGGTGGCGTTGGCTTCGGTCACGTGCTTGGCTTCGTGGACCGAGTTGAACACGGGCAGGCCCAGATGCTCCATCCCACCTTTGCCCGGGGTCACACCGCCGACCATCTTGGTGCCATAGGCGATGGCCTGTTCAGAGTGGAATGTGCCCTGCGAGCCGGTAAAGCCCTGACAGATCACTTTGGTATTTTCGTCGATGAGGACTGCCATTTGGCGTTCTCCTGTTTTCGGCGGGATCTGACCCGCCAGCATTCATCGGAATGGCGGGCCGCGACCCGCCCTGATTTATCGGGTTCAGCCTTTGACTGCCTTCACGATCTTCTCGGCACCGTCTTTCAGGTTGTCCGCCGCGATCACGTCCAGGCCAGAGGTGTTGATGATCTCTTTGCCTTTTTCGACATTCGTGCCTTCCAGACGCACGACCAGCGGAACCTGCAGGCCGACCTCTTTCACCGCGGCGACCACGCCCTCGGCGATGACGTCACAGCGCATGATGCCGCCGAAGATGTTGACGAGGATGCCTTTGACGTTGGGATCAGACGTGATGATCTTGAACGCCTCGGTCACTTTCTCTTTGGTGGCGCCGCCGCCGACGTCGAGGAAGTTGGCAGGCTCCGCACCGTAAAGCTTGATGATGTCCATCGTCGCCATCGCCAGACCCGCACCGTTGACCATGCAGCCGATCTCGCCGTCCAGCGCGATGTAGTTCAGGTCGTATTTGCTGGCTTCCAGTTCCTTGGGGTCTTCCTCGGTGGTGTCGCGCAGTTCGGCGATGTCGGGGTGGCGGTAGACCGCGTTGCCGTCAAAGCTCAGCTTGGCGTCCAGCACCTTGAGGTCGCCGCCTTCGGCCACGATCAGCGGGTTGATCTCCAGCATCTCCATGTCCTTCTCGACGAAGGCCTTGTACAGGATGCCCATCAGACGCACGCATTGCTTGACCTGCGCGCCTTCCAGACCCAGCGAGAAGGCGATGCGCCGGCCGTGATACGGCTGGTACCCAGTGGCCGGGTCAACCGAGAAGGACAGGATTTTCTCGGGTGTCGCTGCGGCTACTTCTTCGATGTCCATACCGCCTTCGGTCGAGCACACGAACGAGATGCGGCTGGTCTGGCGGTCCACCAGCAGGGCCAGGTACAGCTCGCGCTCGATGCCCGAACCGGCCTCGATGTAAACGCGGTTGACCTGCTTGCCTACGGGGCCGGTCTGGTGGGTGACCAGCGTGCGGCCCAGCATCTTCTTGGCTTCTTCGGCGGCTTCTTCCACCGATTTGGTCAGACGGACACCGCCTTTTTCACCGGCATCGGCCTCTTTGAAGTGACCTTTGCCGCGGCCGCCCGCGTGGATCTGTGCCTTGACCACCCAAAGGGGGCCGTCCAGTTCACCGGCGGCTGTTTTGGCTTCCTCGGCGCGCAGAACTGCACGTCCGTCGGAGACCGGAGCGCCATAGCTGCGAAGAAGAGCCTTGGCCTGATATTCGTGAATGTTCATCGAAACTGTCCCGTCTGACTGCGATTAGATCGTTATAGGGGTGTCTAGCGGTAAAAATTAAAGGGTTTTCTGTCTGGATCGGGTTATTTACCGAAGATTTTCAGCATTTGTGATCACACATTTTCGGGGTGTGATCACAAACAAACCGGTGCCAAAAAATGATTCGAGCGAGTCAGAATAGGCTTTGAAAACATATTCGAAGACCGTGTTCGCAACCCGTTTGCGCCAACATTTCCGGTAGCGTTCGAAGTGGCGGGACCGGACCTGCCAGGCTTTCGGGGCTTGGCGCATTCTCGCAGGCTGGCTAATCTGACCGGGCCTGTGCGGGTCCGGTTGGGTCGGGCCGGTCAAACATGAACAAGCTCCGAGCAGATGACAGTGCCGAACCCAGATTTCCCCGATGTCATGACCTGGATCTTCGATGGATCCGGCAAAGCCGTGTCACTGGACGCCGATGAATTTGCCAGCTGGATACCGGCCGGACCGGAGGGGCAGTTCGCTTGGCAACACCTGAGGCTGGAAGCGTCTGGCACGGTTCCGCTTCTGCGCGCCGGCGGGCTTGATGAGTTCGTGATCGACGCTCTGACGGCGGACGAGACCCGGCCCCGCTGTACCGTCCACGGCGATGGCGTAATCCTGAACCTGCGCGGAGTGAACCTGCAAGAAGGGCAACCGCCCGAAGACATGATCTCGGTCAGGCTGTGGTTGACGGAGAACAAGATCATCGGTGTCTGGCGCCGCCCCTTGGATGCGGTTGCGGACATGCTGGCGGCAATCGACCGCGGGCAGGCACCGAAATCGCCGGGTGACTTCGTCGCGCGCTTGGCCTTGCGGCTGGCAGATAGGGCCGAACCTGCGATCACTGATCTGAACGAACGTGTGGATGATCTAGAAGAGGCGCTTCTTGAGGCGAATGCCGAGATTTCCCGGTCTGAGCTGGCGGCGATCCGCAGGTCCTCCATCGTTCTGCGCCGGTATCTGGTACCCCAGCGCGACGCGCTGACGACGCTCGAGATTGAAGACGTGCCGTGGTTGCAGCCTCACGACCGGTCGCGGTTGCGCGAAGCCTCGGAGCGCATCTACCGGATCGGCGAGGATTTGGCGGCTGTACGGGAGCGGGTTCAGATCATACACGATCAGCTGATGGATGAACGGGCCGAACGTATGAACAACCGTATGCTCGTGCTGTCAGTGGTCAGCGCTGTCTTTCTGCCGCTGGGCCTGGTGGCGGGTGTTCTGGGGATCAATGTCGGTGGCATTCCCGGCGCCGAAAGTCCGCATGCGTTCTGGGTCGTTTGCGCCTTGCTGGTCGCACTTGGCGGGATGCTTCTGGGAGTAGCCAGGTGGCTTGGGATGTTCCGATAGAACTCGAGAGCTCAAAAGAAATGCCCCGCCGGTTGGAGCCAGCGGGGCAGGGTGTCATGCCTTTGGCCGGATCTTTGGTGGGGTCCAAAGATCCGATCAATGTATCAGGCCAATGAGCTGTCGATGCCCTTGCAGGCCTCGATCAGACCTTTCACGGCGTTGACCGAATTGTCGAAACCGGCCTGCTCTTCTTCATTGAGCTGGATGTTGACGACCTTTTCGATTCCGCCGGCGCCGATCACGGTCGGGACGCCCACATACATGCCCTTCACGCCCAACTCGCCATCGCAATAGGCGGCGCAGGGCAGAACGCGCTTCTGATCCTTCAGATAGGCTTCGGCCATCTCGATCGCCGAGGTCGCGGGGGCGTAATAGGCCGAGCCGGTCTTCAGCAGGCCGACGATCTCGGCGCCGCCGTCACGGGTGCGCTGTACGATGGCGTCCAGCTTCTCTTGCGTGGTCCAGCCCATCTTGACCAGATCGGGCAGCGGGATGCCCGCAACGGTCGAATAACGAACCGACGGTACCATCGTGTCGCCATGGCCGCCCAGAACGAAGGCGGTGACGTCTTTCATCGATACGTCGAACTCTTCGGCCAGGAAGTGGCGGAAACGGGCCGAGTCCAGCACGCCAGCCATGCCGCAGACCTTGTTGTGGGGCAGGCCCGAGAATTCGCGCAGCGCCCAGACCATCGCGTCCAGCGGGTTGGTGATGCAGATGACGAAGGCGTCGGGTGCATTGGCGGCGATGCCCTCACCGACCGACTTCATGACCTTCAGGTTGATGCCCAGCAGGTCATCGCGGCTCATGCCCGGCTTGCGCGGCACACCGGCGGTCACGATGCAGACATCGGCACCGGCGATGTCCTCGTAGGATTGGGTGCCTTTCAGCTTGGCGTCAAAGCCCTCGGACGGGCCGGATTCGGCGATGTCCAGCGCCTTGCCTTCCGGGATGCCCTCGGCGATGTCGAACAGAACGACATCCCCCAGTTCCTTCATTGCTGCGAGGTGGGCAAGCGTGCCCCCGATCTGACCTGCGCCGATCAGCGCGATCTTGGGTCTGGCCATTTGGATTGTCTCCGGTCGGTTTTGAAATCGCGGTTTTGCTAGTCGCTAAAACGCCGTTGCGCAAGGGTTCTGCGGCGCGGCATGCGACCGCATACCGTTTGCCTGCCCCCCGCCGGTTGCGCTAAACCACCCGCAGGACAAGCCGTTTCGGGGCCGCCGCATGGTTGAATTGAACCTGATGTTTTTTGCCGTGGCGATCCCGGCTGTGATCTTTGCGGGCATTTCCAAGGGCGGCTTCGGCTCGGGCGTGGCTTTTGCGTCGTCGTCGATTCTGGCGTTGATCCTTGATCCGGGGCAGGCGCTGGCGCTGATGTTGCCGATCCTGATGGTGATCGACCTGGCCACCCTGCGCCCCTACTGGAAACGGTGGAACTGGCCCGACGCGCGTCTGCTGATGCTGGGGGCAGTGCCGGGTGTGGCGCTGGGCGCGCTGCTGTACCGGGCGACCGACGAAGACCTGCTGCGCCTGCTGATCGGGGGCATCTCGGTGGGCTTCGTGGTCTGGCATGTGGCGCAATCCCGCGGCTGGGTGCGCGGTTTCGCCAACCGCCTGCCGCCTCCGGCCGGGCTGTTCGCCGGGCTGGTCGCTGGCTTCACCAGCTTTGTCAGCCACGCCGGCGGCCCGCCCGCCGCCGTCTACCTGCTGTCGCAACGCCTGACGAAAACCGAGTTCCAGGCCACCACCGTGCTGGTCTTCTGGGTCATCAACATCGCCAAGTTCGTCCCCTACGCCTATCTGGGCATGTTCACGCTGCAGACCGCCTGGGCCGACCTGCTGCTGACCCCCTTTGCCATCCTTGGCGCCTGGCTGGGCGTGCGTGCCCATTGGATGATGTCCGAGCGGCTGTTCTTCGGCATCGCCTATGTTCTGCTGACCCTGACCGGGTCAAAGCTGATCTGGGACGCGCTGACCTGATCCTCAGGTGTTCGGCGGCAGAGCTTCGGCCAGCACCTCATAGGCCTCGCCCGCGGCCACCAGGCAGGTCAGCCCGTTGGGCAGGGTCACCGTGATCGTCCAGGTGCCGGTGTCGTCCGAGGCAAAGACCTCCATCACCGCACCCTGCCGCGCCATGCCGATGCCGCGCCGGGTCTCGCCATAGGTCTCGGCCAGCCGCTGCAGCACGTCCGGCCGGGGCGCACAGTTCGGCGTTTGCGCCTGTACCTGCTGCGCCGCCAGCACCATGATGCCCAGCCCCATCGTCATCTGAAACAAACGCTTATTCATTTCCTGCCCCCTTTGCCTGTTGATCGGATCAAGGCTGCCGGAACCCTCTGCAATTGCTGTAAAACCACCGCGCGTTGCGTCACATGCTGCAATGCGGCGATTTGGGTCTTGAAGTTTCCGGCAAAAAATGCCCCATTCTGCGCAACTTTATTTCAAAGAGAGGTTCCCATGGACCCGCGCCAGCGCCCCTACCGCTCTGTTCTGTACATTCCCGGCTCCAAGGAACGGGCGCTCGACAAGGCGCGCACGCTGCCGGTCGATGCCATTATCTTCGATCTGGAAGACGCGGTTGCCGCCGATGAAAAAGAGAACGCACGCGAAACGCTAAAGGCCGCGCTGGCGACGGGCGGATACGGCCCACGCGTCAAGATCGTTCGAATCAACGGCCTCGACACCGACTGGGGCCGTGCCGATGCCGAGGCCGTGCGCGAGATGGATGCCGACGTGGTGCTGCTGCCCAAGGTGAACTCGGCCGCTGATGTCGATGCGCTGGCCGCGATCACCGGCGACCTGCCGATCTGGGCGATGATGGAAACCCCGCGCGGCATGCTGAACGCGGCCGAGATCGCGGCGCATCCGCTGATGGCAGGCTTTGTCATGGGCACCAACGATCTGGCGAAAGAGCTGCAGACCCGCTTCCGCCCCGACCGCCTGCCGCTGATGACCTCTCTGGGCCTGTGCCTGCTGGCCGCCAAGGCCGAGGGGCTGGCGATCATCGATGGCGTTTACAACGCCTTCAAGGATACCGAAGGTCTGGCTGTCGAATGTGCGCAGGGCCGCGACATGGGTTTTGACGGCAAGACCCTGATCCACCCCGCGCAGGTCGAGACCGCCAACACCGCCTTCGCCCCCTCCGAGGCCGAGATCGACCTCGCCCGCCGTCAGATCGCCGCTTTCGAAGAGGTCGAGGCCCAAGGGCAGGGCGTTGCCGTGGTCGATGGCAAGATCGTGGAAAACCTGCACGTTGTAACTGCCCGCGAAATTCTGGCAAAAGCAGAGGCGATATCAGCTTTGTAAGCGGGGTAAGCCAGCATGGGCTTCGTTCTTCTCATTCTCGGCGTGGCGCTTTGGTGGGCCGCGCATCTGTTCAAACGCCTGATGCCCGCGCGCCGCGCGGCCATGGGCGATGCCGGAAAGGGCGCCGTCGCGGGCGCGTTGGTCGTGTCGATCCTGCTGATGATCTTCGGCTATCGCATGACCGATTTCATCCATGTCTGGGCGCCGCCCAGCTTCATGATCCACATCAACAACCTGCTGGTGCTGATCGCCATCTGGATGATGAGCCCGGCCGGAACCAAGGGCCGACTGCTGAACAAGGTGCGTCACCCGATGCTGGGCGGGTTCAAGCTCTGGGCCTTTGCGCATCTGCTGGTCAATGGTGATCTGGCGTCGATCATCCTGTTCGGCGGCCTGTTGGCCTGGGCCGTGGTCGAAGTGATCGTCATCAACAAGTCCGAGCCCGATTGGACCCCGGGCGAGCCCGGAACGCTGGGCAAGGATGCGATGTTCTTCGTGGCCTCGATCGTGCTGCTGGGCATCATCGGCTACATTCATGGGCTGGTCGGCCCGTCTCCGTTCCCGGGCTAGGCAGGTGATGTGATGGCAAAACTTTATCGACTGCTGACTGAAGAGGACACCTCGGACTTCTGCCACAAGGTGTCCGAGGCGCTGGCCAAAGGGTGGGAGCTGCACGGCTCTCCGGCCTATGCGTTCGATCCGTCCACCAGCAAGATGCGCTGTGCGCAGGCCGTGACCAAGGAGGTCGCGGCCGACTATTCCCCCGACATGAAACTGGGACAGCAATAATGGCAAAGACCAATCCGGGCCGCTTTTTCGAGGATTACTCCATCGGGCAGGTGCTGCACCACGCGGTGCCGCGCACCGTGACGGTGGGCGAGCGCGCGCTCTATCATGCGCTCTATCCCGCGCGCCACGCGCTCTATTCCTCGGACGAGTTCGCCCGGAGCTGCGGCCTGCCGCAAAGCCCGATCGACGATCTGGCGGCGTTCCATGTGGTGTTCGGCAAAACGGTGCCGGATGTGTCGCTGAACGCGGTCGCGAACCTGGGCTATGCCGAGGGTCGCTGGCTGCAGCCGGTCTATCCCGGTGACACCTTGCGATCGGAAACCGAGGTGATCGGGCTGAAACAGAACTCGAACGGCAAGACCGGCGTGGTCTGGGTGCGCACGCGCGGCCTGAATCAGCGCGACGAAGTGGTGATCGAATATGTGCGCTGGGTGATGGTGCGGAAATCGAACCTGGATGCGCCGGCACCCGAAACCGTGGTGCCGGACCTGAAAAAGGCGCTGGCGCCCGGCGACCTCGTGGTGCCGAGCGGGCTGGATTTCAGCAAATACGACTTTGCTCTGGCCGGTGAACCGCACCGCTGGGGAGACTACCAGATCGGCGAAACCATCGACCATGTCGACGGCGTGACCGTGGAAGAGGCCGAGCACATGCTGGCCACCCGCTTGTGGCAGAACACTGCCAAGGTGCATTTCGACCTGACCTTCCGCCCCGATGGGCGGTTGATCTATGGCGGCCATGTGATCTCGATGGCGCGCGCGCTGTCGTTCAACGGGCTGGCCAATGCGCAGATGATCGTCGGTTTGAACGGCGGGGCCCATGCCAACCCCTGTTTCGCCGGAGACACCGTCAAGGCGTGGTCCGAGGTGCTGGACAAGGCCGAAACCGGCGTGCCCGGCGTGGGTGCGATCCGGTTGCGACTGGTGGCGACCAAGGGCGGCGAGGCCTTTGCGCTGCGCGGCCCGGATGGAAAATACAGCCCCGACGTCCTGCTGGATCTGGACTATTGGGCGCTGATGCCGATCTGAGCGGGCAGGCCCCCACAGTCTTGTGATCCCGACCGGGCCGAACCGTGCTAGGTTCGGCTCATGTCTTTTCTGCGTATCCTTGCTGCCGCGCTCTGCCTTGCCCGCCCGGCGTCGGCCTGCGAACTGGCGCTGGCGCTGGCCGTAGATGTGTCCGGCTCGGTCGACAGTTCGGAATACCGCATCCAGATGGATGGCCTGGCGGCCGGACTGCGCGATCCGGTCGTGTCCGAGGCGCTGGTGCGCGGCCAGGCCCGGTTGATGCTGGTGCAATGGACCGGGACCTCGCGGCAGCGGATCACCATCCCCTGGACCAAAATTGACGGGTTCGACGCACTGGATACGTTTGCAGCAAAAGTGTCGGCCGATCCGCGTGTCTGGCGCAATTTCTCGACCGCGATCGGTGAGGCGCTGGAAATGACCGTGAACAGCTTTCTCGAGGTGCCCGAGTGCAAGCGTCATCTGATCGACATCTCGGGAGACGGCGTCTCGAACGAAGGGGTTGAACCCACCGAGATCCGGGACCTTTTGCGCCGTCAGGGGATTACGGTGAACGCAATTGCTATCGAGGAGAGCGAACCAGACCTGACGGCCTATTTCTTTGAAAACGTCATAGTCGGCGAAGGGGCCTTCGTCGTATCGGCTGCCGGTTTCAAGGACTATCCCGAACGGATCCGGAAAAAACTTCTGCGTGAAGTCACGCGGCAGACTGCCGATCTGCGCTGAACGCAGAAAGATTCGTGATCACATTGCTTGACCCTTGAAAACGCTAACATTGGAGGGTTGGAATGCATTTTGTGATCACGAGAATATTTTGTGTGATCACGTTTCCGAATTATCGGCCGAATTGCGGGTGATTTGATCTTTTTTGCACGCGCAGCGCGTGACAGGGTCGCAAAATGGAGTAAAAACTTCGGTAGCCAACCTCAAAAGGAGCCGCCATGGCCGATGTCAATCGGGGGAACCGCCCGCTATCGCCGCATCTGTCGATCTATCGTCCGCAGTTGACCTCTGTCACTTCCATCCTGACCCGGATCACCGGCAACGCCATGTTGGTGGCCGCGCTGTTGATCGTCTGGTGGTTCCTGGCCGCAGCCACGTCGCCCGAAGCCTTTGATCGCGCCAATGGTGTGATCACGTCGCTCCTCGGGGACTTGGTCATGGCACTGTCGCTTTGGGGTCTTTGGTACCACACGCTTGCCGGCATCCGGCACCTGATCTGGGACAACGCGATCGGACTGGATATCCCGACAGCCTACAAGCTGGGCTGGGCGGTCGTGATCGGCTCTTTCGTGCTGACTTTTCTGACACTGTTGATCGTTGCCTGAGGGAGGCTGACATGCGTTATCTTACCGACCGCAAACGCGCCGTAGGCCTGGGATCGGCCAAGTCGGGTACCGAACACTTTTGGGCGATGAAGGTCAGCTCGGTTGCGCTGCTGATCCTTGTCCCGCTTTTCGTCTTCACATTCGGCCCCGCGCTGGGACAGCCCTTTGACGTGGTGCTGGACTATTACTCGCGGCCATTCCCGGCGATCGTGGCGGCCCTGACGCTGGCCGTCGGGTTCAAGCATTTCGCTGATGGTGCCCAGGTGATGATCGAGGACTATGTGCACGGCACAATGGAAAAGGTTCTGATCATTCTCGTGAAGTGTCTCTCATATGGCGCCGCGGCCGCAGGTATCTTCGCCGTCGCCCGAATTGCCCTCTAACACCCCGGAGCTGGATGAAATGGCTGCTTACGAATACGAAACGCACGAATATGACGTGGTCGTGGTCGGCGCCGGTGGGGCCGGTCTGCGTGCCACGCTCGGCATGGCCGAACAAGGTCTGCGCACCGCTTGTGTAACCAAGGTTTTTCCGACCCGTTCGCACACCGTTGCGGCGCAGGGTGGCATTGCGGCGTCGCTGTCGAACATGGGCCCCGACCATTGGCAGTGGCACATGTATGACACCGTCAAGGGCTCGGACTGGCTGGGTGACACCGACGCGATGGAATACCTGGCGCGCGAGGCACCCAAGGCCGTCTATGAGTTGGAGCATTACGGTGTGCCGTTCTCGCGCACCGAAGAAGGCAAGATCTATCAGCGTCCCTTTGGTGGCCACACGACCGAATTCGGTGAGGGCCCCGCAGTTCAGCGCACCTGTGCTGCTGCCGACCGGACCGGTCACGCGATTCTGCACACATTGTACGGGCAGTCACTGAAGAACAACGCGGAATTCTACATCGAATATTTCGCCATT